>NZ_JBHIQF010000067.1:0-28274 GCF_042196445.1 Bartonella sp. AP11XZML | reverse complement strand
CAAAGGTCCTTTAAGAAAGCTTCCATTTGTGCTTAAACTTGTCACCGTTTCACCATTATGAATAAGGCTAAACGACGAATTGCCCAAAAGCTCTAAGGCACCACTCATTGTGACTTTGCTGGTAAATTTATTATAACTTTGCCATTCATTGGGGCTTGTGAGGCGACCATAGCTTGTGAGATCTTCGTTAAGCTTGGCTCTAAAATCGTCAAGACCCACGATATCTTCGGTTTTATGTTGGTGCGCGCCTAACAGGGAGACAGCACTGCCAAAGGTAAAGTTATTGTTGCTTGATTTGTAGAGAACATAGTTGTTAGCGGCATCTTTTGCCCCCTCGATATCGCTTAAATCAGCAAAAGTGAAGGTTTTATCCGCTGCCATTTTGCCATTGAGAGCGCTTTCTAGATCTGCGATTTCGCTTATGGTATGCGTGTGGTGTAAAGGCACCTTTTCGTCTATCTTTTCCTCAACAGCTAAAAGAGCTTGGTCAAGTTTGCCCAAGTTTTCGCGCAAGATGGGGAATTCAGAACTGATAAAACGCCCCTCTTGTGGCAAGTCCATATTGAGTTTTTTGGTTTTTGTCATCTCTGTTTTCCCATTATAATATGCCTGCGCCAAAATCACACACCATGGACCGCGCTGCTGGTCCACCGGTAAGCGTGAGTTTTAAGCGCGCTTGTTTGGCTGTTTTGTCACCACTGATAAATTTGCGCTCTGTCCAAAGTGGTTCAGCGAGTTGTTCTGTTTCCTCTAATTTCAAAGGGACAAAACCACCATCATCCAGCTGCATCTCGAGTGTGAAGGTTGCACCGCCTGGTAAAAAGGTTTTGATATAGCTGGTCAATCTTGCTTTTTCACCAAAGGCAAAAGCACGCGTGACATAGGTCGCTTCCTTATGGATCTTCCCCGCAATCAATTGAACAGGAGCAAACAAAACAGGTGAGAGTTTCTCTGTCCCTTTGAGAATGGCGCGAAGCTTGACCTTTTCACTGATATATTCAGTAAGACTGAGCAATTGAAAGGGAAGAAGTTGATAAATTGTGCCATTGTTTCGTTCAATTTCAAAGATGACAGAACACTCACTTGAAGGCAACTCAATGGCTGCGCGTATTTGCAAATCAGAGCAGTCCACAAGATCAAAAGTGCCTAAGTCTACGACTTTTTCTGTTTGTGTGTAGCGTGCCGCCAACACGCGAAAGGCTAAAGCCTCATCTTGATGCGCGGTCCATGTCTGTGCATTGACAGAAGAAAAGCGTGGACCGGTCACATAAGGGTGGCTTGAGACATATCTCTGGTGTTCTGCATCAAAATCTCCAAGCTTTGCCAGTGAAACAGAATGATCAGCATCATCGGTTTTAATGACAAAAGCCGTGAGACGATCATTAGGGATTAACAAGGGTACCTCGTAGCGTGCCCCAGCCCATCCTCTTTTCGCATCCTTCATGGAATAAAAGCTTTGTGCTTGGATATCGGCAGTGGGATAGCCATTTTCGGTGGTGACCAAATCAATCACCAAATTATGGTTCTGATGACCGATTTTACAAAGATGAAAGTCAATACCGGTTATTTGTCGTGTTTCATCGGGGGTAAAGACTTGCGCTTGTGGGTCAAATTGCGTCCATATCTTCACCGTTGTGGTACGCCGCATCACTTTCACATCAATCAGACCTTGTCCGGTAAAAAGTCCCGTTGCAATGGTGCCCCCTTTCCCCTGTGCCACGACATTTTTTGTACCAGCGGTAATATTTTGTGGAATCGTGAAAGTTCCCTCAAGGGCGCCTTGTCTATCGGCAACAAGGCGGCTTGCTGGCAAGATATCCACACCATCAAAGGTAAGACTTTCCAAGATTTCGCTACTGCCAAAACCTTCAATTTTAAAGGAAAGGGTAATTTGTCTTAAAAAGTCGATTTGTTCTTGGTGTGTGTTGATGAAATTATCGCTTACTTCTGTTCTACGTATGGTACTGCCGCGATGTTTTCCCATAATGATTTGATTGGTCACGCTTGAGAGCCAATCGGTGCGCTGTTCGTGCCAAAAGTCTGTTGCGGGTTCAAGGGTTACTGTACCAGGCAGGGGTGCAAAATTTTGATAAGGATTGATTTTTTCGCAAGCCGTTGTCAACTCTTGTGCAATGATCACTTCATTTGTCCAGTCAAGGGTGACAGGCGCTTTTAAAGGAGCAGTATAGAATGTTGGGTCAATGGCAAGCTGCAAAATGCCGTTGCCTACAGCCCCCGTTTGTTGAAAGCCTTCATCTCTGTAACTATCATCCAGAAAAGGGTCTGCAAACATGCCTTTTTTGGCAACAGGTTCTTTAGAGTCCACATTGCTTTTAATACGCTCTAATTGCATCAATCGATCAAGCGAAAGCACCCGTTGAAAATAGCGCCACATCTCATCATAGGGGGCAACCCGTGTGCCATCATTGACCACAACCGGCGTTTCAAGCCAATTGTTGGTGATCGTTGCAAGGGACAACACATCATCAGGAACACTGGGTGCCATGGGGTGATCTGCCGAGATACCTTTGATGTAAACCACATTGCCCCCTGTGTTGAGACCGATACGGTCAATACGCGGCAATTTGTAAGTGTAACTGACGATAATATCGCCATCTTGCGCCCCCCCTGAGACGGTGATTTCCTTTGCTGTTACTTTATCAGCCGTGATTTTTGCGCGATAGCGATAAGTCACCTTATAGCTGCTCCCTGCTAAAGGTTCGTCTCCTACGGGCGCCCAATCAATGGTGTCTCCGGTTTTTTTAAAATCTGTGCCTTCTTTAAATTCCTTGCTTCCTTGAACGACTTTAATAAAAGAGGTGATGCTTTTATCAGGAACACCATCACGCCCTGCGGCAACTGCACCACGGGTGACATTAACAGTTTTTTCTTTTGTCAACAAAAGAGACTGAATATCGGCAATAGGAAAATAATAGGGTTTAAAGGTAAAACTTGTTTTCCCTTTTGGAGGCGCAAAAATATGCGTTTCGCTAGGAACAACGCTTGTCGAAAAATCTTGCATCTCTTCATGGCGCAAGGCGGCAAGGCGTTTACGTTTAAAGCCATTGATATTGGCTTCTCCTTCTTGAATACTAAACACTTGGCAACCGTTGTTTGCTCCCAATGCGCTCACACGGCAGCCACTCACGATATAATGTCCATGGGCGCGGTCGTACGTCGCAATAGCTTGCATGGCGGGTTCAAGCAATGAGGGCGATTTTTGATCAATCAAAACGCCATCTTGTAAAATATAAACCGGAAAGAAAGTGCCATTCTGCGCATCCTCTTTCAGTGCCCAAACAAGCTTTGCTGTTTCGCGTGCCGCTCCGGGCTCTCCTTCTGCCAATGTGCCAGGGACTTGCCCCAAGAGCTCTGGATCATCTTCGTGTGTTATCCATTTTTTTTGCAGCTTCACACCAATTTCCAAGCGTCCAATCATGGAAACATTGTTGAGTACCGCAGGTGCAACGGGGAAAATATCACCGGCAATATAAATCTTGCCATCCGTTAAAGTGACGGTCCTTGTCTCTTTGTTGACAAAAGCATCAGCCCGTTCAACGCGGTCTCCTTCTTGTGCCACAAGGCGCCCCAAACGGTCATGCCGCCCCCTTATAATGGTTTGAACTTCATTGAGTTCACCACTTTGAATAAAGGGACGCGTGCCATAAAAGACAACGCTTTGTTGTTCCTCTTTGCCGCGAGACCTGTCAATTGCAAAGGGTAAACCACTTTCATGCTTCATATTAAAACCTCAATAAAATCTTGAATTGTTCGCGAACATCGGCACGCAAAGGAATATTAATGGGCGTTTTGAGTATCTCTACACCACCATTCAGTTCATCAGGCTCCAACCAAAGCTTGCCAAAGGGAATATCTTGTTTGGGGGTGGCATGAACGAGAAGGGAAACAAATGCTGCTTGTTTGTCCTCAACATCGTGAAAGTCTGTGCGTGCTGCCACAAGAAGCGCTGTGCCCATCGGGGAGGGCTGATAGTGATTGCCACAATGGCTGTAAACGCCCTCCAAAGCCTGTTCGACAGGCGCTACAGCAGAGCATCTGCGAGTGCCAATCACGGCATTTTGGCTGTCTCTTAACACGAGATAAAGCGTGCGGTTGCTAAACCATTCTGCCATGAGCATATCGCGTTCATGTTTTTTGACCGAACACCACGGAAAGTTTGCCATGTCCCATGGATAATCGATTTGTTCCCAGCTTAACTCTTCATCCCCATCATCTATCCAATTGCCAATAAGCCTGCCTTCTTCTCTTGTGAGAACGTGCTNATGAGAGTCCCGAATAACCTAAGATTGTCTCATTTTAAATCAGTTTATATTGCTTCAATCAAAACCACTCATTTGCACATAACAAGTGGGATGAATGTGTGGATCAAAATTAT
This sequence comes from Bartonella sp. AP11XZML, assembly GCF_042196445.1. NCBI lineage: Bacteria > Pseudomonadati > Pseudomonadota > Alphaproteobacteria > Hyphomicrobiales > Bartonellaceae > Bartonella > Bartonella sp. AP11XZML. Next base: position 23,878 of record NZ_JBHIQF010000067.1, on the reverse strand, counting down.
ATAAGAAAGGAGTAAAAAATGGCTCTTATGAACCGTCTTAATGCAAGATCTGACGCAACATTGGGAGCTGGCAAATATAATGATGGTGCTGGCTTGTTACTTCATAAGCGTAAAGATGGTGGTGCTCAATGGATTTTACGGTATACCCTTCACGGACGTCGTCGTGAAATGGGATNCTATCTCTGTTGTGCGCCCAAAGGAAAACAAAGTGCCCCCAGCTGTTAAGCGAACACCGCTTTCATACTCCAACATGCTGTCATCAAGGCGTGACATATTGCATTCAACAGCTTGCACATCATAACCATAGGTCCCACGGCGAAAATCAGAGCGCAAACTTTTGGAAAGGTCAGTAATCGCTTCAATGGCTTCAAGGCTTTTGCGTTCAGGCAACTGATCAAAATCAAGTTGAAAGGAATTCCACCATATCCGCCCCGTCCATGCGGGTTGAAAGCGTGCTGTAATCTGGAGCCATTCAAGCCCCATCTCTATTGCAGCAAGGGAGCCACGAATATTTTGCCATGCAAGACCCTGATCAATTAAATCATAAAGATTAGAGAAATAAGGGTTTAATTCTTGTAAGCCATATTCGTCTATTAAAAAGGGCAACCAAGAAGGCGGACGCGTGATAAATTTCGCGCGGGGTATTTCTTCGAGTGCCGTTTTAACGTGAGGGTCAAGAGCCATTGCTTCTGCAAAACAGCGTTCAAACAAGCTCGAATTCGGTGGCAAAAGTGAGGAAAGCATCAATAAGCACGCCCCCGTTCAGACAAGACAATATCCCCCAAAGCTACAGCTTCATCAGGTGCGACCAAAATATCCTCACAAGGTTGCGTTATGTTCACATGGTGAACGCCCTCAACCATCAAGCGGCTTAGTATCCAACTTAAAGACAAATCACGCCCAAGCCTTTGCGCACGCGCCCATTCTGCTCTTAAATTCTGCTCCGCTCTTTCCAAAACAAAGGAGCCTTCATCCGGTAACAACCAAAAATCAGCAGAAACATTGATCATCCGCTGTACCGCGCTTTTCACAAAGATGTGGTCATTGGTCATTTTAACATGGGGCTCATCAAGGGCTGTTTGAACCTTTGCAATCAAAGCCTCATCAGCCACCCCTGAAGGAGCGTCACTGAAAAGCGCAACATGAATAAGCGGACTTTTAGCCACACGATAAACAAAAGCATCTTTGACATGGATATCGCTTGAGAGGGCAAAATATTGATAACGTGGCGCTGTGCCACCTGTGGAATGTCCTTGTCTATTCAAACGAATGCGGCGGCGAAACCGCTCATCATCTTCATCCAAAAGGCGCGTGACCCCATGAAAATCCCCCAAATGATCTAAACTTGTTCCACGGGCAAATGTGAGTAAATTATCTCGCGCCACTTCATTAATTCGCTGGCGCAAGAGCAACTCTTCATAAGCCGCCGCTTGCAATTGAATGACAACCGGATCATAAGCCGTCTTTTCCACATTATAAGGAATATGATGCGCCGCAAAAAGCTCAGTCAAACGCGTGATCTTTTGCTCTAAAATTGCTTCAACAGAAAGCTCTTCAATAATTTGTGGCAAAGGAATCTGTGAAAGGGGTAAAGGTTCAAACTCAGTCATCACCAACCTCTAAATTGATGCTCATTGGCTCTTTATGTGACCAATCCCCCAAATGCCCATTGGGATAAAAAACACCCGTTAAAACAAAATGGAATGTGCCTTCACGCGTTGCTTTTGTCAGATCAATCCTCTGCAACGAAAACCCAGGCTCTCCACACTCTGGATCATCAAGTGCTTCAACAATTGCTTGATAAAGCTGCATCATCGTCGCAGGATCAGCATTGGCATCTTGGAATGCTCCAACATCACATCCATAATGACGACGCAAAACCCGTGTCCCAATTCTTGTCGTCAGACATTTACGAAGTGACTGTTGACAATGCGCAAAGCCATATAAAAGAGAGCCATCCTTTTCGCTCATCCCGCACCGCATGCTTTAAGCACCCTTTGTTGTCTTTGTGGTAGAGACCGTTGGGGCCGCAGCAACAACAGGGGCTGGTTTTTCAGCGATCTGACCAAGCAGCAACGGATATTTAGCCGCTTCCTCACTTAAACAAATTTCCTCACCCTTGCCTGGTGAACGCTTGCCTGCAACAAAATCGGCATTGGTTAAAATAACATAAGTGTTCTCACGCATGATAAACTCCTTTAAAGGGGATAAGAGGTTGTGGAGGGACCCATTTTGACCCCACCGTGTTTGTGGCTTGCGCCAACAGATTTTTGATTGTGCTGTAAATCTTCTGCTTGAATGTGCACACTGCCCGTTAATTCAACACGGGTTGCTTGATGAGAAAGCACCAAACCTTGTGCACTCAAATGAATTTGATTTTCCCCATGGGAGAGAATGAGCTCATCCTTCGTGATACGCAAAGCGCCACCCGCATAACACAGAGCAAGTTCTTGCGGCGAGCGTGCGGGATTAGGCGCATCCTCACTATAGCTATCGCGCACCACCAGAGAAGCATAACCAATTTCGCCATGGGGATTTAACAACCGCACCGGATCACCAACATGGAGGGGCATATTGCTTGAGAGAGTGCCAGAAGCTTCTTGCGCTTGTAGCCAAGGCGATAAAACCGCTTGTCCATTAGAACCCTGTTCGCAAAGTTTCACCCGCACCCTATGGCCATCAACTTGCACAACCCGCCCGATCATGTGCTGGTTGGCAAGACAGCGTTCAAGCGCATCAAGACGCTTCATTATTTGCCGCAAGGTGTCACTCAAAAGATGCGCATCATTCATGCCAACACCTCATTGTCCCATGAAATCAAACCACTTTTGAGTTGTCCTTCATCACAAAAAATATCTCGTCCCAACTGATGCAAATCTTGGTGCCATTCCACCACGCTTATCGATACACCACGCTGCTTAATCGCCGCAGAGATAATCGGTTCAATTTGCACCTCACGCGGGGCACTCAAATGCGTTAGCCCCCACAATTGCCCGCTATGACAAAGCACCGCAATGGCTTCTGCTAAAAGCCAACTGGAAACATCACGCTCTTTGCCCGTGGTAATAATAAAAGCCCCTAAATGAAGATCAGCACTCATCTGTCCAGAAGCAACAGAAATTAAACGGCTTTCTAACACTGCAACACGCACAGCTGGAGCCACCAGCATCTGTGTTTCAAGTTCTTCTAAGTTAAAGCGTCCAAATTGACAGCCGCAATCACGCACATCCGGCAAAGCGCCTTTAAGGCTTCTTATCACCGCTTCACGAAACTGATTAATGCGCCCTGCTTGTGTGATCGTTTGACTCATGAAAAGACCCTTTCCAGCCAATCTTCTGTCGCTTTGACAATTTCCATTTTATTGTGCTCTGAAAGCCCCAAATAAGGGCGTGCGGGCATGGTCACTTGATGCACACAAACAAAGCGGTGTGCCTTGCCGCTTTTCAGAAAAAAGCGCAGTGTCTTGCCATTTTTCGGGCGAATAACCCCACCCAATTGGTGAATCCGCGCATAAACCAACCCAGAGCCCACAATCACCTGTTCTGGTGAAGCCTTCATATCAATGGAGCGTGAAAGCGCCCCACTGGCATAAAGAATGGAGGTGCGAGCATGATTGTTTTTCCACTTCTCTCCTTGGGCAGACATTTTTTCGCTTTGAATCCGCCGCCTTGTGCTCTCTTGGATAAGACGCCCAACCCCTTGTGCCAAAGTCCCCATCGAGCGATCAGCTCCCTTTTGCAAAAAGGATAAAGCCGCTTCAAGCCCCATCTCTTTAATCTCAATATGGGTTGAAACAGACATGTTATCTTCCCATCAAACGCGGCTTAGCATGGAAAAAAGCCCCATCACGCACGGGACCATCTTCGCTCATAATTTTAGGCTCATCTATGCCTAAACCCGCTTTGCCTTCCGCAATACGTTTCAGCAAATCAACCGCCTGTTTGTAACGATCTTCAATGGTCGTGGTCAGTGCCGTATGGCGTATGGCTAAATTATAAACAGCAATATTGACACAGATCATACCCAAAGCCGCCGGCTGTCCAGCAATGGGGACGCAGTAGCGATGAGACAAATGCACATCAATCTCACCACTTGCCTGTTCGAGCGCGCGGGCAATGGCTTGCTCTGAAAAAACTGGATCAGAACTCTCATCCATCCCGCACAAATCATCCAAGAAGTCATCACCCCAGAGCTCTTCAATCAATCTTTTGCTTGCATAAGCCATGTTTAAAAGTTTCCCTTAGACAACTTCTTGCAACAAAACGCCGGCATCTTTTGCGGCAACCAATTCACACACACGTTCCCCCACACGCACCCGTTTACCGCCTGATAAGCCGATATCTGGATCATTGATCACTCCAGACAAACGCTCGCCCAACTGGGCACTAAAGCCCCAACTGATCACCGAACCATCCGCCTGTTGTTTGGTAGGGTCAATATAAAGCAGCGCAATCTTATTGCCCCAAACGCGTGCCAATTGTGCCGCGCGTCCTTTGCGGGCCAAATTCACTTGCGATTCACCAATGAGTAACCGTTCAGGGTGTATTTCCATCAGATCAGCAAATTGCGCCTTGGTGACAAAACCATCAGCAGTGCCACCCCCTTTAACGGCTTTAATGATTTTGGGATGACGTTTGAGTTTTGACCAAACAACTTTACCCATCACAATGGTGTTGGGCGTATAGACGAGACTTTTATCCATCGCTTCATCTAAAGTGGCATAAGGGTCAGATTTTTCATAGTCACTGAATTTATTCTCACCTTTGAGAGTTATCACGCGCTCTGGTGCGTAATTTTCACTTCTTTGCACAAGGGCTGCAACACGCACTTCACGCCCCAATTCTAGTAAATTGGCAAGTCCCTCTACAGCTGTCTTTTCGGGGTTATAACGAGAGCGTCGCTCCGCCCTGGCGCGTGCCGCTGCTTCAATATCTGAATTGGGGATAAGATCATCAAGCCCGTAATCTTTAACACTAGCTTCCCGTTCAAAGGCAGAAAATTCCACCAAATTCGGGCGTCCTTTACGTCCAATCTCAAGCTCCGGCACCGTAAAATTTTCCGCTAAGGGAAATTCACTATATTTAAACACCTCACTTAAAACACAAACGCGTGGCAAAACTTTATCGCCAATAAGAGAACCTGCTGGATTGCGATAACCAATAGCTATAGCGGTGAGTGTTGGATCAATGGGAAAAGGTCTGTTCATTTTATGCCTCGATTAATTAATTTTAAAAGAAATAACATCACCAGCAGAACCATCACTCATGGCAATACCAATGGTGCGATCTGCAGCTTCCGCTTTAATGGCGTGTCCTTTGGGGTCAGAGGTCAAAAAATCACCAAAGGAAACATTGCCCCCACAAACCACTTCGCCCCAACCACATTGGCCAACATCAATCATCTCACCAGCCTTGGCGCCTAGCGAGCCAGCAGTCCCTAATAATTTATCACCCTTACCAGAAGCCGTTGCCACCATTCCCTCAGTGCGCGCTGCAACAATGCAATAAGGTGAAATCACATCTATGGCGCGAAAAGATTTAATCAAAATCATCGTACTCATAATGGGCGCTCCTTTTGCTCGCTAATATACTCAACCGCTTGGCTAATGGTGATGTCGAAGCCTTTTTGCTTCTGCTCTTCCTGATAATGGCGTGCCGCAAGGGCAACCTCTTCAGGTGCAAGATTTTGTTCTTGCGTGGAACAAAACGCCCCCAAAGGACTTGCTTCTGCAAGAGCCGGCAACTTCTCGACCAAACTTTTAAAATGCTCCATCCCCCCTTCAAGGCTACAGAGCGCACGATATTCCTCGCGCGCAGCAGGGAGAACTTTTCCTGCTTCAATTGCCTTATCCAAAAGGCTCTCAATGGCACTGTTTTTTTGCTCTTCTTGCAAAAGCGCTAAATCTTCTCGCGCTTTTTTTAATTGCGCACAAAGTTCCACACGTTCCTTTTCCCGTGCTTTAAGCGTTGCTAAAACCTCATCCGCTTTAGCATCTTCTGCCAGCGATAGTGCACTGGCAATGGCTGTCAAATCCATCATTTTCTCCGTCAAAGTTATAGGGGAAGGCTGTTCACGGCTTAAAGCCGTCATGACAAGGGCTGGACGATTGACCAGTCCAGCACCGGCTAAATTCAAAATTTCACCTTTCTTCGAATGGCGAAACTCAGGCGAAAGATAGCGATATTCTTGGGTTATAATTTTCTTGGCGGCCATATCGGTCCATTTAACACGCCCCCAAATCGCACCATCCCGCTCTGCTAATTCTTCAATCCAACCACTGGCAGGTGCTTCTAAACCATTTTGAGCTCGGTGATGTTGTCCATGCTCATAATCAATCACAAGCGGTCCTTTATTGGCTGCAAAAGCTTTTAAAATGGTTTGCGGACGATAATGCCATTGCCGTCCATCACGCGCTTTCACATGGGGTGCCTTGGGCAACAACTGCACCCATTCAGGCGCTTGCCTAACGGTGACGTCTTGGCAAAGATCTACAAACGCAGCATGAAATGTCTCTGTATGACATATCTGGGCATCACATATCTCATCATGGCATGTCTTAGCATGCGCATCTTTCTGATCTTCGGAAAATTCTTGCCCCTTATATTCTTTCTCCCCATATTCTTTTCCCATGCATTGCCTCTTGCTTTACAATTGTCATTGGCAATACAATGCATGAAACTTACTCCCACTATAAGTCTGACACTGTCAGTCAAAAGAGCATTTCTCAAAAAGCACTCTTTTCCCTATTCTTCTCCTTGTGAGAGAAACCCCCATGCTAAACCATCCCATAAAATCGTTTTCAAAGGCACTTCAAAGGCGATAGAGCGCCGTTGTGAAGTGAGAGGTACATTTTATCATCTTATACAAAAAAGCCTCTCTCAAGCCGTTTTTTTAAAGATTGCTTTTTGGCTTAAAAACATTATATCATTGGAGGTAAGGCGTGAGCCAGTTTTGCCAGGACGGTTTTACCGGATCTGCGAGGAGTTGACCGCCCTCCACGCCTTCTTATTTTCTCACGCATCGACTCTCTTCACAAAAGCCAACATGGTTTTTCTCAAGTCGTTTTTTGAGAGATTGCTTTTAAACGTTGAAACTGTTAGATTACCCACGAGGCGTGAGCCAGTTATACCAGGACGGTTTTACCGGATCTGCGAGGAGTTGACCGCCCTCCACGCCTTCTCATTTCACAAAAGCCAACAGGTCTTTCCTGTTGTTTTCTTTACAACAACCTCTCGCCCTTTTTTTCAGCCGCATCCAATAAGCGTCCAATTTCTCTAGAGCTTTTTTTATGCATGGAAGTCAACCACCATTCTTGTTTGCTTGCCACAAATTTAACCGCTAAGCGCCACCATACCTCATCATTTTCACCCAAAAACACAACGCTCGGTACACCTTTTCGCCTGATGATGCCATGGGGGCGGATGAGTGTTTGAATGGCGCCACGAAAATCATCCAAGCGAAGATCACGCGCTTGATGCTCTAACAAAATATGTTTCACACTGTCTGAAGATAAGCGAATAAGAGAACCGTCCGCTGCAAAAACATCACCCACCTTATTTATCATCGGAGCAATGGGAATAAACCCGCGAGGCATACGTCCTTCAAACATGGCTTCCAAAAGTGGTGAACCCACAATATCTTCAATGGCAATGCGTTTTCGATTGTCCCCCATCACAGAGACTTTATCACTCAAAAAATTGCTTAAGTTTTGCGCGCGATGTTTCCCAGGATTAGAATGCCAACCAGGATCAATCCCCTTTGGTATCTTCTCAACTTTCCCCGTCCGTTTATTGCGCCAAACCTGCTTTTCAACAGGAAGTGGCTCTGCCCCCTCTTCATATCCTAAATTGTCTGCTTCATAACGGCTTACCTGCCGTACACTGCATTTACACCGCCAACCATTGGGTGGATAAAGCCAATCCCAAACCGGATCATCAACAGGTGCTGTAAACCCCACCCAACTTTCATGTTCTAAACGCTTATGTTCTGAACTCGACAAAGCATAGGTGAGATAGGGCAAAAATTCTTTATTATTTTGTGTGCGCTCCCACTCCCCTGCCGCATGCGCACTCATGGTATTGGCCCAATAGACCGTTTCTAAACGCCGTGGGCTGCCCAATTGCACCACGCTCTTTTCACCAGTTTTGGGGTCAATGGCAGTCTTTTTACCCCACCAACCCTTTTCCTGTAAAATCGGCATCAAATTTTTTTGAAATTCTTGAAAAGGAACTTGATGTTTTATAGCCTCTCCAACCGCTTGTTTAAAATCTTCTAAAATGTCATAGCCTAGCGATTTTGCCACCGTAAAGGAAAAGGCATGTTCTTCTGGTGCTATATCACGCCAATCAAAGCTTGGAACAAGAGCCTTGGCTTCAAAATAACGGGTGACCTCTTTAGGGGCGGTTTTAAAAAGTTCCTCATCCATGATACCCAAGCCCACGTGCAATCATTTGCACCTTTGCCAAGCGCGCTGCTAATGCATGATGATCCATCTCACCCAATAATTCATCTAAGCCTTTAAGGATATCCTCATAACTTTTTGCTTCTCTCACAAGCTTTTTAAAAGGCTCTAAAAGGGGTTCTAAGTCCTCTTCCCAGTCGCTTAAAGCTTCTTGTGAAAGCCGGTCCAATTCGTCGTGATGTTTCCCACCCTGCTCTTTTCCACCCTTGTCCTCTCTTGTCACAGAAACATCAAAAACACCTCCACAATCAGCACAAACATGAGCTTTTTGTCTTGCCTCACCATCCTCTTGTCCCCTCTCATCATCAAGCGAATTATCAGGAGCCTTTAAAACATCCTCTTCCTTTTTTGGTTGCGAAAAGCCAATCTTATTGCGCACTTCTTGCGCCCCAACACGCAAACCCAAGGGCACAAGTTTTTCCAAAGCGTCACTGATGGCTTTAATATCTTCATTTTCAGAAATCGGCCAATAGACAAGGGGAGTGCGCTCTTGGCGCCCAAAATTAATCTCAACAAAGGGCACAATCAAATCACAATTAGCTGTCAAGGCTAATTGGCGTGCATCAGCTCTGGCAATATCATGACGCACATTTTCATGAATGCGTGCTTGCGAAAAGGACGAACCATCATCCGTCGTCATCGTTTGTCCCAACACACCCTTTGAGATCTGCCGATCTAAATATTCAGCTTTCGCAGCAAAAACCGCATTGCCACTGCCTCCTGCTGCCTCAATAAACTCAATCTCCATTTCTTTGGGAATAATTGCTGCCGCATCACTGGATAAATCACGTACAGCTTGAATGAGAACCCGCCGTTCCTCATGAGAAGAGCTCGCCCCATATTTGCCCACACGCAAAGGCATGCCATAAACTTCTAAAAATGCCATCCAATCTTTTAAGGTATAAGACTTAAACAAAAAAGCCCAAGCTGCAAGGCGTGCAAGCCCCGTGCGGATAGGTAAACCACTTTTTAACTTTGGGCGATGAATGGAAAATTTATAAGCAGGCAACTCAATACCATAGTGAGAGCCCTCTTCTTTTAAACGCAAATGAAAACCATCCCGCCGATCCAATTGAAAAAACCGCTGGTCCCTCCATTTCCAAGCAACCGGCCACCATTCCTTGGCACTCTTGTCCCACAAAGTTTCAACAATCGCATAGCCTTTTCCCAAAGCATCTAACAAATCCGTCACATAATCATCAACAAAGGTAGGCGCACTAATCACTTCCCGCACCGCATCCGCAATCTTTTTGTCCAATGCACTGTTGCTTGCGGCAATCACTCCAGGCTCCACCCCTGTGAGAGCATTTTTACGCATGCCAAGCACAGCACGATAATGTAAATCACGCTCTTCCATATCATCGGCAAGTTGGAAAAACTGCTCTGGATGCCCCCCTGCTGCCTGTTGTAAAATATCAGCAAGTTGCGCAGGGGTGAGACCACTGACAATGGTTTGTGACCACACATCACGAACACCGTCAATGGTAGGGCTTGCGACTTCTCTCTCCAACCCTTTGATATTAAGCGCCCTGCCCCACTGATCTAAAAGTTTTACCATCTCATCATCCCATCAATAAATCTTTGATCGCATTGTTGAAAAAAAAGGCGTTGAAAAGAGCGAGCTTTCATCAAAACGATAAGCCTCTCTCACAGGTGTATAATCATAAATTTCAGGAGTTTGGCGGCTGGCAAAATAAGCCAAAGCGCAAGCAATCGCGCTATCACCATGGCGCATAAAACCGTCACTGCCTTTAAAGCGATGATGATCGGGAATTTTTACAATGCCATTGACATAAGCAAGCGCTTGATGATCGGCAACAATATCGCTATCGCGCGGCAAAACAATCGTCCCATCCCCAAAGGCTTCTAAATAAGCCGGCATTTCCTTGCCATACCAACTTTGTGACAAGGGAACTTCCTTCACAAGAGCGCCATAACGTTGCGCCGCTTTTTCCGCTAAATAAGCCCCATTGCCCCGCGCATCTAACGCGCCGCCCATCAAACGTGGCAAACCATTCACCCCATAAAATAAAATCTCTCTTTGTTGATCAAACGGCATATTGCGCAATTCCACCATAAACCGTACACGGCGCACCAGATCTTGTCCCACCTCCATCACCACAATGGAGGTGGCATCACCAGACCTAGCAAAATCAACGCCAAAAACATGTTGGCGCCGCCGGTCAAGCCCAGCATGAAGAGGTTTTACATGCTTCTCACACCAAGCAAAAGCAGCTTGACTTCGTTGATGTTCCGATTGATTTTTAAAATTATCCACACAAGCAAAACGCAACACCGCAATATCAGACGCGCAACAATTTTCAATCTGTAAGCGTGTTAAAGCCGCTCCTTCTTGATCGGCTGGTATGGCATCTAATTCTTGGCGCATAGCAGCCAAACGCACCCCATAAGAGGCACGAATTTGCTCTTCCCATTGTTGCTCAGATGCTAAACTCCACACCTCCCCCTTCATGGCACAAACTCGTTTAAACAAGCCATTTTTAACAGCCACACCAAAGGGGTAACAATGCACCGAAAAAGGCACTTTTCCTGCTCGCGCCTCACGGATCAATTCATTGAAAGGGTTTAAAACACCGTTATGGGTAGAGATCACACGGATCTTGCCTCCCCAAATCAACAAAGCGTTGACTGCATCCAAAACAGAGCGCACATCTTGATGAAAAGCCGCCTCGTCAATCACTACAATGCCCTGTAGCCCCCGAATGTTTTCAGGGCGGCTAGAAAGCGCCTCAACCCGAAACCCCGAAGCAAAACGCACCCGATAAGCAGAGATATATTTCGTTGAACCATCCGCCCTTTGATCAGAGAATAAAAATTCCTCCACATCCCCACTATTACGAGTGATTGCCCTCGCAAAATTGCTCACATAACCAATAAATTCACGTCCCTTGTCTCTGGTGTCTCCAATATAAAAAACATTATCGCCCCCTGCCTTAACGCTCGCCGCCGCAATAAGAGTATCATCCAAAGCTTCAGCAAAAGTAATACCGGTGCGTCGCCCCTTTTCCGCCAGTTTTAACGGTGATTTATCCTCAATCCATGCCCGTTGATGCGCCATCAAAACCCCTTCCGCTAAGGGATCACTCTCTTTGGGAAAAGTACTCCTCTGCCAAATGTCATAGGCGTTTTGATGCGCATGGGCATGACTTTTAAAAGCAATCTGTTCAGAAGATTCACACCCTTCAGCCATTTTTAACCCCCAACACTTGCGCACGTATAGCCCGCGCTGTTTCTTCTGAAAGCCCCGCCGCTGCTGCTGCCACATCAACCGCTTTACTTGCTTTAGTGGTAAAATCCTTCTCTAATCTTTGCCGTCTGGTGGTCGACAAATGTTCAGCCGCCAAAACCCCTTTGAGCGCATTGGCTAATTCTTGTGCCGCTTTTGGCGAAAGGTTTTTCCCACTGCTCAACGTTGAAAAAATCAACTCCTTAATCGCTGCTGCTGTCAAAAGAGTGATATTATCAGAAGCTTTAGCATCAAAGCGCTGCGAGAGGCTTGCGGCAATTTCTCTTGTCTGTTCTAGGCGCCTTGACATCACGGCTAGCCGCAAAGAATAACGATTAAAACTGGAAAAAGAGGGAATAGAAAAGCTGAGACCCGTTTCCTTTCGTAAAGCCTTCAAAGCCGCTTTAAACTCACCATAAATAGCCATTTGTGTCTTCTCACGCCCATTTAAAGCCTCAGCAGCTGCAGCAATAATCTGATCACAAGCTTGCGGCAATAAATCAATCGCCGTTAAACGTCCACGCCCGACCTTGCGCATCCTTCACCTCGTATTTTATTGATGAACGTTTAGGCCGCTTAATCCCCTCAATGGAAAAGCTCCGGTCTAAATGACGCGCTCCCCGTTCTGTTAATGCCGCAAGAAAAACCGAACCCACACATTTTAACGTAACAGCACCTTGATCTTCCATCCATGCCAGTTCATTATGCACAAAATCGCGATCGCGCCTGATGCCATAACTGTATAAAAGCCGCTCAATCATCGCACTCGATAAAGTTTCACTGCGCTCACAAGCAAGCCCTTTTAAAATAATCAACCGCGCTTCTTCACGGATGATTTTATCCATATCTGCTTTCATTTCTTGGCATTCTCCAACAAAAACTCTTGCAAGCGCTCACCAATGGCTGCCACCGGTTGCAACTGCGCAGAAAGTGTATTGAGACGACCATTCAAACGTTCCATATTCACTTCTAATCTTTGCAGCGCATCGCGATCAGGCAAAAAATCCATCTCTGTTTCTAACTTTTGCACACGCTCTTTAAGCGCCGTGATATCTTTCAGCATTTCCCGCGCACCGGAAGAAAAATAGGCTCTCAAAACCCCACAAATCGCAATAACCGATAACAATAAAGACAACCAGCCATTGGCAACACTGATATCCAAATTCATTTGATCACCCCCGCCCTCTTGCCTAAAACCGCTTGAACCGCAGCAGCACGGCGCTGTTCACAAATCAATAAAGCAGCACGATCACGGCTCCAATAATGCACCACTTCGCGCGCATTCAAAGCACGCTCTGGCAATAAAGCTGGACGGGAACACACCATGCGAACAACAGGCGGCAATTCAACCGATAAAAACTGATAAGAAAGGCTATTCACTGGCTTGGTTGTTGAGCAAGCGCACACGCTCAAGCCCAATACCACAGCCAGTAGTTGGCAATACTGCATTGACCTCCTCCATTTTCACAAGCTTTTGTTCCAAAGCCGAAATCACCCCTTGCGCTCGATGCTCAGCTTCAAACGCTGCTTGTCTTTGTCGCTCTTGTACAAGCAGCGCACGTGCTGAAGCCTTGGCAATCTCCAACTGCCAATACAAATCACGCGCCTTTTCCGCTTTTAAAATTTGCGCTTTCATAAAGCCAAAAGCCGCCAACATCACACTGACCAAAAAAAGCATACCAAAAGACAGTTTTGAAAGTGGGCTAAACATTGCGCTTATCCCCCCACCCCGTTATCTCCACCCCATCATAGGAGCTGCTATGCCGCTTATGGGAATGTTTCCTATTAGAAAAATCCAACGAACCAAAGCCACGATGCACCCCCAAATTGCCAACAATAATCGCCACCATCGAAGGAATAGAAATGCTCGCCATATCAACAATATGCGGAGCCCCCCACAAACCACCAGAAACGAGCAAAAAAATAACCCCCCAAGCAAACCAAAAGGACCACCATAAATAGAGCCTAGAACCACGATAAGACGGCTTCATACCTTCACCTCGCATGACAGCTCCAAAAGCTTTTTAGCGCGGTTTAAATAGGTCAAACGTTGCACAAGTCCATTCTTACCCCCATTGATCGCCTTGGTAATCCTGAGATAATCATCTTGATCAGCAAGCCTATTTAAGCTTTTCGCTTGCCAAAACCAAACAGCAGACCAAAGAGCAGCTGGAAACTGTTCCAGCACTTGCGGAAAAGCCTCACAATCAACCGCTTGTTCATCGACTAAGCGCCAAAACTTCGTAAAACGACGATAATTATTGCGTCCCGTTAATTGGATCAAACCACGCCCCTTAAAGCGCACACCATCCCCAGGGTTGACATTGCCTAAATCTTTGCGTCCCTCATAAGCACGCCCAGAGGCATATTCACAAACGGTAAAAAAACCATCACTCTCATGGGCACATTGGCTTAAAAAATGCGCAACACGCAAACGTGTCGTGATCGCCCCATAAGATAAAGCTTTAGGCAACACGCGTGCCATTTCAACAATAATAAAATCTTGGCGCGCATGATGCGCCAGTTTAGGCGCAAGGCGATGAAGAAAAGAAGCATCTATTGAAACCATAACAAACCACTCAATGAATAAAAATCCATTCGCAGTTTATCGGATTTCAAACCCCCAATATAAGCCTGACACTGTCAGTCAAAACTCTCAATACTCATAAAACTCTGGAAATAATAAACCTTGTGGCTCTTGCAAAGAAATTTTCTTCTTCAAGCGATAGGCTGTACGCACATGCATACCAGAAACAGCAGCTGCAGCATCAACCGACCAGCCTTTTTGCAACGCTTGCACCATTTTTTGCCGCCGTTCAGCATCTCTGCCAAGGGGGATAAGAAGGCGCACACCCGAACCATTAAAACAAAAATGGTTGATGAGTTGCTCGGCTTCTTCAAAGCCAACAATTTCAATCAACCAATCCGCACTCTCAAGACGCCCAGGTATATAAACTTCTCGTCCACCAAAAGCCCGCATCATATTCCATGCCGCCTCACTGCCCGCAACATCAGCTATTTCACGCAATAAGGCAGGAAAATCGCTATAGATTTCCTCGTGCATGCATGCTTACCCCTCGCTTTTAACACCTTTACGGATTTTTCGCCCCCAAACATTCATCACTTCTCTAAAGTCGCCCCCATTCATCTCGCCCAAAGCTTTACCACTTAACGCCATAACACTTTGGTGAAAAGCTTCCACATCAAACACAGCATCCGGATTTAAACACTTCCATTGGGCACACAAAATGGAAATGCTTGGTTTCTTCCTCCATGAATCTTCGCGGTTTTTCCCTCTCCAGTCAACCCCACCCTCACGCTGCAACCAACCTTTCAACGCCTCAATGGCTCTGCATGCATCATCGCTATCGCGTAAAAAGCGAATATGATCAATCCCCGTCTGTCTTTTCACAAAGGCAAGCAACGCCTTATCTGAACGATCACGAATAATGCCAAGATTCCACCCAGCAATCCAAAGCGCCTGTAACTTCTTGGCATATTTCCCCTCTAAACGCTTCACACTCGGCTCAAAACCACACGCTTTCATTTCAGCGACGACTAAACGCTTCTCTAAAACACTCAAATCTTTCGCCGATTGCTTGCCTGTCAAGCGATAGAGCAGTGCGCGATAGGTCTCATCATCAAGACCTAACGCGCGTTTGCCCATATGAAGGACAGCTAAAGACATCTCACCCCCTCATGTCTTCGCCAGATCAATGGTCACAGCCCGCCAAGGGCTTTCCAATGTATCGCGCTCATAAAAACGCACATATTCCTTAGATGTCGTCACACGCAATGACTCACGAATGGCACGCATCGCCTCTTTCCAGCGTGGATCATCAATATCCAAACGCAACAGCATAAAGATCTCCCCTCGATTCACCTTGCCTTCTTTATCCGTTAAAAGCACGCGTAATAATCGCACGGATTTCAGGGCGTGCATCCGCAGACCACTCATTCAAACACTCATCAAGAAGGCTTTTGGCAATTTGCAATTGCGGTCCAAAATCAACACTTTCCTGAACTTGCACCTTAATACGTTGCAAACCATCAAAGCTTGTGTAAGTACAATTGCCCTTTTTGCCACGCCGCTCCACACCATATTCTTGCGCAAGCAAGCTATCAAAATCACTCAAATCCGCAATCGTATGGTTGTTAAAACGCGCAATCCTTGCCGATAATTCTTTCGCAAAACCCATAATTTTGCGTACCGTTTCATCTTCTAACAAATCCGCAGGACGGATCAGGCTTACCGGCACCAAAGCCCCTTTCGCATCCTTCATATAACGCGTACCTTCAAGTTCAATTTGTGGATTCATCACCAATCTCCTCCTTATGTTTTTTGAAACCGACGAAATGGCACAACATCCCCTGAAGAAGGCGCACATCCCGCTTTCAATTGCCAACGACACCGCATAAGCTCATGACCTAAAACGTGGTTATAGCCTGCCAAACGACGCAAATACTCATTCAATTCTCGAACATCTTGTCCATGCATAAAAATGCCATTCACCTCATACTGTAAAAAGGCAGAGCGCAAAGCAATCAAGCTATCTCTTACCATATAGGGGTTGCGTTCCATCATTTGCTTCCTCCAAAATCCATATAAATCACACGATTGCTCTTATCTTCATCTCGATCAGAGCTGTCACACTCAGCCAAAACTTCTGAAACTTGGCCTTCCAAAACCGCATCCGCTTCCCCCAAACGGTGAACACTCAACTCCAATTCAAGCAATAACGCCAAATCAACACACAATTTAAGCTTTTCTCCAATATCAAAACCGCATTGATAATCGTCATAAAGACCAACAAGCGTATCGGATAATTCTTTGTCGCATAAAGGGATCATGCCAATTCCTCCACGTCACGGTTTTTCCATGCCGCTTTGACATGTTTAAGGGTCACCTCACACCCATCTCCAAGCGCTGCCATGCGTGCCAACATAATGGTTTTGTCAATTTGCCGCAAAGCTCCTGCTTTCAAACCAATCCCCGTCAAAAACTTTATCGCACCAACATCTTCAATCCCCCAATCATGAATGCGCGCTGCAATATCCTCACTATAAGGCTTGCGCCGTTTCAAATGCATCGCCAATCGGCTTTTAATTTGTGCATAAGAGGGACCATTTTGACGATGAACCAACCGCCCCGAGATTTCATCATTGCCAACCAAAGCCAACCCCGTACCATTGATATCAACAAAGTGGCGCAACTGATTAATCGCCTCATCCGTTAAATTTTGCGCTTCATCAACAATCAGCAATGTTCCGCCACCAACACGCTCTAATTTCTTACCAATCGCACGCGTTAAGCGGGTGGGATTATATTCCACCACCTCCAATTCTGCTGCCATATCATTCAAAATACCATGAACACTACGCGTATGCGGGCTTGCTGTCACAAGGTAAACATGCGGGCGGGTCGCGCGGTAATGGCGGCAGGTTTCGGTCTTACCACTGCCCGCATCAAGCGTAATCATCACCATATCCCCCGTACTTTGTGCCAGTGTTAAAGTATCAATGATCTCACTGGCAATTCGATTCCTCTGAAAAGCCGGCTTTTCAGGAATGCGCTCCAAAAACCCCGCTGTTTCCTTTAAAGTCTCAACCCATTGGTGAACCTTCGCATTTTGCTTCCCCAACTGTCCCGCATAACTGCCCGCATACCATTGCGAAAACGTCCCATCCGGCATGCCTATGCGCCGCGCCACTTCCGCCTTAGACCAGTCATTCATTTGCCCCAAAGCTCTTACCGCATCCACAAGCTCATTCCATAAAGCAATGTCATCACTCGTGCGGTTTTGGGCTGTTCCATTGGGCTGGATTTTAGGTCGCGCCCAAGGATTTTTATCGACCGTTGCATTTATCGCGTTTTTCATGTATATTCCCCTTTCGTATTGATTTTAGACTGTTGATAAGGGGAAGGGCTCCCACCCGCCCCTTATCTTTTGTCTTCAATAAACATTTAAAGCCGTACGCGATACTAAAACGGCTAACCTTGCAAATCCCCTCTCTTTCTCACACATCAGAGAACTTGCTAACTCCACGCATCTCTCCCGATCAGGCAAAGATACCTAGAAACTTCATGTATTGATTAGACTTTGAAATGGATTAAGATTCCTCCCCCCCTTTCTTTGTTAACACTTCAAGCCGTACGCGATACAAAATCGGCTTCCTTTTGAGAATTCTTATAAATCCCCCCTCTCTTTTCCTAGTTCCTTATTCTATTGCTTGGGAAACTTGATCACCTCACGCCCCTCATCAGAGGCGGAAAGCTTTCTCAAAGCTTTATGCAAGTGCGTACTAAATTCTTCCTCCCCCAAAACCTCATCATCGTCTGCTGTCAAAGCTAAATTCCCCACATTGTTTGGCATCAAGCGGCTCACCTTTGGCTTTATCGAAAACTTCGATTTGAACGCTTCATCCTTTTTCTCAAGGCGCCCATAAACATCAGCCAAGTGATCAGGTGCAAGCTTTGCCGCTAGCTGTTTTTCTGCTTTAACTGCCTTCACATATTCTTTACGCAAACGCCCATTCAAGCGCGCTGCCTGCTGGTCATAAAAACCTACATCAGAAAGGCATGGTGCCAAACAAAGCAACCGATTGTTCAAATCATAAACCCGTAAATCTTGATGCAAATTATCCGGATCAAAGCGTACAATCACCTTTTGCCCCGCATGCTCATTCAACGCCCGCGCCCAATAACGATTGCCATAAAAATGGATCTCCCCCGTACCCTTTTGCGCACGCAATGCTTCTGAGGTCAAAAGCCATAAAGCCCGTTGTGCTGCCGTTGCTTGCCGAATAATCGTCCCCTCGGCTTGCAAGCTCTCAGTAAAGGTCTCATCAAAACTGCGCCCCGCACAATTAACCGCCTTGCGCCCCGCTTGCGCATTATGTGCACAAATCTGCGCACCAACATGGGCTTTAAACGCTTCAAATCCTATCGCGCGCTTGCCATAATCTTCAGGCTTGGCATCCGGTTTATTGCCCGTATAAGCCCCTGCACAAAAGGGATGTTTGGAAATCGCTTCTGCCAGATCACGCCATGCCCGCTCAATCGGTTTAGACTGTCCGCTATAAGGGGTGGTCCATTGCAATTGCACACCCAAACTCGTCAAAAGCCCTTGCGGATCATCCGGCTTAATCTTAAAACGAAAGCGGTTTTGCACACCTCCAGAAATCCATTTGCTGGTAAAGGCACGCCCATTATCCAAGGTCATACGCTCCGGTATGCCATAAGCTTCCACCATATCCCCAATCACCAAACGAACGATTTCCCAACTCTCAGCATCCGATAAGCGTCACGATAAAATCTTGCCCGAATAAAGATCTTGAATGGCAATCAGATAAAGCCGCACAAGCTTCTCTGTCCAAGGAACATTCACAAAAACATCCAGCTTATGCCCGTCCATATTCACTGCTTGCAGTGCATGCAGGCTGGAGCGATCACGCCGTTGGGCTGGATAAAGCTTTTTTGCCTTTTCTTCTCCCTCACGCGCTAAAACCACAACAGCCTTAGAAATTTGCCTGTTGAAACGACGCCGCAATGCCCGCTCTGAAGGAATGGGCTCAAAACCCCGCTCCTGCGCAACCGAAACCATACGCCGATAACACGCCGAAAAAGCAGGGCGAGAGGGGCGCAAATAATCCGAACAAAAAACCTCCCACGCCCCCTCATGACACGGCGCAAATTGCGAAACATTCTCCTCACCATAACAAGGCGCTAAAGCTGCCAACCAATCAGGGCGCTCATACCCTTCAACCATCTGCCGCCAATTAAAAAGCGACATCCGGCTCACACCAAATTGCACCGCACTCAAACTTGCCGCATCATGCACACCCATACCAGAAACAAGCAAATTATCCATAAAACAAAGTGCCTTCAAACGCTCTTCACAGCGCCTTTTATGCGCCTTGGAAAGCCCCTCATAACGCACCCAAATACTTGCCTTTTGCTCCCCTTGCGTTTGTTTCACATCAACACCCACTCCAAACCGCACCAACAATGCCGCCCGCGCCCCCTCCGGCAATAAGGAAATGTGATACTCCCAAACCGGCTTGGTTTTGCCTCCCACTTTCCTCGAAAGTTCAGAGTTTTTTCTCCAATATGCCCGTCCGTGGTTTTCAAGACTTTTATATGTTTTCGGCAACCCTGGCAAAGCCGCCTCTGCCAATTCGGCAATAGTAAACCATTCCTTCATGGCTGCCCCCTTTTAATGCGAACCGGCGTTGCGCGCATGGCTTTCAATTGCGCTGCAATCTCCCGCTGTTCCTGCTGAAGCCGCGCAATTTCTGCTAAACGCGCCTCATCTCCTTGCAACAGCAACAATCCATCCTCACTCACCACCTCATCCCAAAGCCAATAGGCTTCTGTCGCCCGCACAAAGGCTTTAAACCGTGGCAGGGAAATATCCACCTGCTTACTTTCCGCCACATACGCATCCAAACTCGCCTTACTTAAACAAGCAATCCCTAAATAATGCGCCATACGCTCCGCAATCACACTGCGCTCATGCCGGCATTCTCTCAAAGCCCTAGCCATGGCACGCTTAATGCGTGAGCGAAACCGCCCTAAATCAATCTGCGCAACGGGTTCACGACAAGGAAAAACCGGCTTTTGGAAAAAATCAAGCTGCCCGCAACCATGCCTCTTCATGACAGCACCTCCCCTTGTTCTCTTGCAAGATAATCACAAAACCGCGCCTTTGTCTGCGCATCTGCTCTCTGCCACACCCCTAATAATTGAGCAAAAATCCGTTCCTGTTCATTAATTTGCGGCGGCGTATTAACCCCATTGACCAAATCAACAGCCCGCCGTAAATCCCCATCAACCTGTTGCAAAGCAATCGCCACCCGCCGTTGTGCAACCGGCTCCATCTTGGCTAATTTCAACAATTGCGCTTGATTATCCGCCAATGCTGTCCCCCGCAAAACAGACCGCAACTCCGGCTGTAAATGTTGGGAAATGCGATTAAGGCGTTTCACCGACTCCTTTGATAAACCAATACGATCTGCTACATGTTTGGCAAAATGCAAAGTTTGCACTTTGCCATTCAAGTCACCATCATTTGGCAAAGGGTCAACTTGACCCAATTGCTCTTTTTTGGCTGTATATTGATTACCATGATCCCCACCAACCTTAATTTCCCCATACTTCTTTTCCCACAACTCGCGGTAAGTCTGGACAAAAAGCGCGCGGTCAATAACAGACAATTCATTGCGAAAGAGGTTTTCAGCCACTTCTAAAAGCGCGGCATTGCCCTTATCAGCCTGCACCACAACCGCATCAATGTCACTATAGCCCAAAAGCTCAGCAGCACGAAGCCGATGCGCACCAGCAATAAGCGTATAATTACCCTCTTTAGCATTAGGGGTATGGCGCACCGTAATAGGGTTCATCAATCCCTCCCGTGCCATCGATTGCGCAAGTGCTTTGGCATGCTCATCATCCACAGGGCGTATACGCTCCGGCACCACAATCACATCAAGAGCAAGCTTTTGAAACTGTGCCATCACGCCCCCACCTTTCTGATTTCTTTAAAGAATAAATCCATCGCACGCCCCGCCCATCTTTGATAAGCTTTCGCAAAAACGGGTTCTTCCAAACGCCGGTTAATCACTTGCATAGATAGAGAAATAGAAGTCCGCTGACGTGCCTGTATCGCAACAATACGCCGCCGTGGCACCTCAAACTGATAATGCAAAATATGAATAACAATCTGTCGTGCTAACGCCGCATCAAATAAGCCACGCGGAGGGTCAATAATATACCGGATCGGCAGATGCTTAAATCCACTACTCACCGCCTTAAAAGAACAGGAAAGCATAGCTTCCAAACGTTCAACTTCTGAATAAGGATTAACGATATCGCTTCTAGCTTCTGGGGTCCATAAATTACAAGCAGCAACCATGACCACCCCCTATAAAAACAATATGACCACCCCCTAATCGCCAGAACCAACCCATCCAAACGGCTGTTCTATGATGCAACTCTATGCAATTTATCTTGCCTATTTCGTACTGATCTTTAGACATTGATAAACCTTTTTATCTTATGGTATTTAAATTCATGGCAAATGCGCAAAAACGCAAAGCCGTGTAACGAAGTTCAAGCAGCATTACCGCGCAAAGCAGAATGCGCACGTGAATCTGTGTTGGCATGTTTTGCTGCTTTAAAAATGCGACGGCGACTTTTGGGGTAGCGGTCGTAGAAAACTTGCTCAACGGGCAAGCCAATAAAGTCTGCAATAGCACGTTCGGCTTTCTCGTTAGACCGTGTCCAGATGTGTTGAACACTGGATGACGGGAGTTGATATGCTTTCGCAAGCTCCGCCAAGGTCATGTTACGGCGGCGTAGCTCGGCTAAAATACTATGGCGATCCCATTTTTGTGTGGTTGTCATAACTTTCGCTCCTGCTTTAAACGGATGCTCAAACCATCCGTTTTTTGTGGGGTTAAATGTACAATAAACGCCCTCAATAGCGGGCGGTAATTAGAGATATAATTCGCTTTTATGAATTAGTCAACCTAAATGTGGATTAGGAGTAATTTTTTTTGGGACGACCTAAAAAAGAACCACAAACAGAACTGGCAAAACGATTACGTGAAGTACGTCTTGTCCTTGGTTTTTTGGAACGCAAACAGTTTGCTGATCATCTTGCAGTACCTGAAAGTACTATGAGTAACTACGAAACTGGCTTGCGCGAACCACCTGTATCAATGTTGGTAATTTACAAAAATATTTTTGGTGTATCTGTGGAATGGCTAGCTACAGGTGAAGGCGAAATGTTTACAGACGTAGCAAAGGCGAAAACAGCGGGTTTTAAACCACAAACTATCCCTGCTGGTCTCATGAAAAAACTCGGTCGCATAGCTTATACAACCTATCGCGATGCAAATATAAAACTCCCCCCTGAAGATATAGCGGAATTAGCGGCAGAGCTTTGTATAAAGTTGCAAGAGCTTGTTCAAGACATCAACGACATGGAAGAGGTCGAAGCGACTTTCCCTCTTCTTAAAATTCATTTAAAGCGTCAAATAGAGGCTGAAAGAGTACATCTAGAAACTACACAAGATACGGCTTAATGCCTCTCTAAGATGAATAGGGGAATCTCTTTTTAAAATCCTGTAATTTAAGCTAACCTAAATATGAATAAGGAGCATTTTTGGCACGCCCTGAAAGAGAACCACAAACAGAACTCGCAAAACGGTTGCGTGAAATAAGACGAATCTACGGAAATGAAGAACGCGGTGCTTTTGCTCAACGCCTTAATTTACAACGCAATACCCTTGCCAATTATGAAATCGGAGCACATGAGCCTCCATCCTCAGTAATTAACGCCTATTATACAGCCTATAACATTAATCCTCATTGGCTCGTTACGGGTGAAGGTGAAATATTTAGTGACATGGCAAAAGCGAAAGCAGCTGGTTTTAAACCACAAACTATCCCTGCTGGACTCATGAAAAAGCTCGGTCGCATAGCTTATACAACCTATCGCGATGCAAATATAAAACTCCCCCCTGAAGATATAGCGGAATTAGCGGCAGAGCTTTGTATAAAGTTGCAAGAGCTTGTTCAAAACATCAACGACACGGAAGAAGTCGAGCTTATTTTACCTCTTCTAAAATTGCATTTAAAGCGTCAAATAGAGGCTGAAAATGCACATCCAGAAACTACATAAGATACAGCTTAATGTCCCTTTAATATGAAAAATCGATATGAAAATCTTTTTACATTAAAAAAATAATATAATTATTTGATTAATAAGTATATATTGCATCTAAAAATAGATAATCATCAATAGGTGAAAATCTTTTTTGCTTTTTTTGTCATTTTTGGTTGGTTTTGGAGTCGATTGAACTTTTGGAGTGATTTTTTTCACAGGGGCTTCAAAGGCGGTTTTCTGGGCTTTCACAGACTTTTCAAAATTTTTCACAGGGTTTTCACAGACCTTTCAAAGCCTTCTCTCATTTTTACCTTTGAAACGCTCTTTTTTCTAATTTTTACTATTTTTCGCTCTTTTTTACAATTTTAGGTGTCAAAATCTATTTTGACAAAACGCGCATTTAATGCTAAATTTTATACATAAAAACAACAAATTACCACGTATTCCTACCTAATCCCACCTTTTCCCACTTAGTATAAAACCTAGTGTCAAACTACA
>NZ_JBHIQF010000066.1:0-20343 GCF_042196445.1 Bartonella sp. AP11XZML | reverse complement strand
CCATCGATTATCAATATAGAGGCTAAGATTATGAAGCCACAAGATCCTTCCCTCCCTCATTCCTCACAAACACCAGAAGGAACAAGTGCAAATGAATCTTTAGAAGACCTTATTGCACGTTTAATGCAAAGTTCCATCCAAACAGAAGAAGAACATGTTGCACCGAGTTCTGACGAATTAAAAGATATTATTACAGGCTTAGAAGATGATCTTGTCACCGGCCGTTGGATTAACTCTTATTATGAAAACACAGATATTAGATTGATGCCGGCTCTCGTAGAAAAAGCAAACAGCAAATATCCAGAAATGAATCTCAAATTGGCTCTTACAGCAGAAGAGTTTTCGCACGCCCTAAAAGAAGTCGTTGAGAGCGACGCAAAATCTGCCCGATTTATAGTCAATTCGGGAAGCAAAATCCACTTTGCCGTCCTTGATTATCAAAAAGTTGATGACAAAATCTCTTTGATTATGCTTGAACCTACAACCTTTCAGAATATCACGGCTTGCAAACTAGGGATAAAAATAAATCAAACCCTTCAATGTCTTCAACTGCCTCCTTATTCTTTTACCACGGCAGAAATGGATATTCAGCGAAGCTCTTCTGAATGCGGGATGTTCAGCTTAAGCCTTGCCAAAAAGCTTCATCTTGAATCTGATAAATTAGCAAGATTGCACAAAGATAATGTTAAGGGTATATTCTGTGAACCCAATTCATCTTTATCTGCTGAAAAGTTAGATTCCTATCTTCCAACCACTTTTTATAAACACACACAAGGAAGAAGACGTCTAGAACACTATTTAAAAGTCAATCCGGAAGCTGAACATGAAACAGTCAACAAAAAAGGCGAAACCCTGAGGGAGAGATTTGAAAAAAACTTAAGAGAAACAGAGGGAAAAACTGTTTCCGTTTCCTCCCACCAAAAAAGGCTCACTGAATACAAATCTTTAACGATGTAAGTGAGGCTTTTCCATATTCCTATTCATCAAAGAACGAAGAGAGGCTGCTTTACGGCTAAGATTTCTCTAAGCAAACCAGCTTTTGCGCTCATAAAACAAAAATAGCCAACAACTTTCCTCTTAACGAAAAAGCACCATTGTCCTATAAAAACCAGCCCCTCTTAAAATTGTATCAAAATTCCACAGCTCTTGTTAGCCCAAAGCTCTTTGTAATAATGAGACTCTTTGGATAAGCAAAACGTTTGATACATAAAATATTTAATGCTTTCGTCTTCAGTAAAAGCATATGTCTTGTTTTTCTGAGAGTATCCACTTCGTATCTCAAGCCCCCCACATCAATGCCATACGACGAACACAACCGCAATAGATCACGCTTATCGTGCATCAACCCAACAGCTGCCCGCACCCCAAGAAGGCTCCATCAAAAACACCAGGACAAGCTCTTAAAATCTACAACCTCTCTTAACGGAAAACACCAGCCCAACCATTACCCCACTTGGCCAACCATTCCCCATTCCCTAAGATGTCACAACCAACCTTTTGATTTCATAAAAGTTTCACATCTCTTCTGTTTTTGAAGCGTGAAAAAATTCATTTTTAATCTGTCAACCAGCCTCACGTTAACGTGAGGCTTTATTTTATGGAGAAGCAAATGAGAAAAATATCTAAAGCAGGGCTTGCACTCATTAAACAATGGGAAGGATTGCGTTTACAAGCCTATAAAGATGCCATCGGGGTGTGGACAATCGGCTATGGCCATACCACCACGGCAGGCCAACCGTTCGTTCACAAGGGCATGATCATTACTGAAAAACAAGCAGAAGAAATTCTTTCTCAAGATTTAAGACAGTTTGAAAATACCGTTGAAAAACATGTGACAGTTTCTTTAACGGATGAACAATTCGCCGCGCTCGTAT
Source organism: Bartonella sp. AP11XZML (assembly GCF_042196445.1). Classification (NCBI taxonomy): domain Bacteria; kingdom Pseudomonadati; phylum Pseudomonadota; class Alphaproteobacteria; order Hyphomicrobiales; family Bartonellaceae; genus Bartonella; species Bartonella sp. AP11XZML. Next base: position 18,469 of record NZ_JBHIQF010000066.1, on the reverse strand, counting down.
CGTTTTGCTATAATATAGGAACATCGGCTTTTTGTAATTCGACCCTTCTAAAAAAGCTCAATAATGGCGAATATGAAGCCGTCCCTGCTGAGTTACAAAAGTGGACTAAAGCAGGAGGAAAACGTCTTCACGGTTTAGTGCACCGTCGTGCAGCAGAATCGGGATTATGGGCAAAAGGGGCTTATGTTTCTCCCAACTACCAAACTGTAGAAACGCAAGCTCCAATGGGATTTTTCAAAGCAGAAGCGCTTACACCGATTATTGGTTCTTTTTCTGGACTTGGGGGCTTATTGGCAGGCAATGGTCCTATCCAATGGGCATTAGCAACCATTATGGTTTTAGCCGCCTGCGTTGGCATTTTCTTTGTGGCAAAACGGTTTCGGGAGCAGCGCTTATGATGTGGTGGTTGAAAAAAAATCTGATGATAACAGGAGCGGCTCTGACCGCTTTTTTTATCGCTTTAGCAAAAGCTTTCACTCTTGGAAAGAAGGTTGAACAACAAAAGAAAATAGAAAAAACGCTAAAGTCATCAACAACACGGCTAGAGGTGGAAAATGAAATTAATCAAAAAAGTGATGCTGATGTACGCACTGCTCTTACTCACTGGTTGCGCGATAAAAACAATAAATGAGCCTTTTTCTTGCGTTGGGTGGATGCCCATTTATTTAGACAAAAAAGATCTCAATATCATCAGTTCAAATCTCGCAAGAGATATTTTAAAGCATAACAAACAAGGGGAAGGCTTGTGTGGGTGGAAACATGGCTAGAAAAAAAACAGAAAAACAAACAGAGCTTACAGAAAAGGAAAAAGAGATCCTACAAGAAATCATCACGACTTATAAAAGTGTAAAAATAATGTCACGCTATACGAAGTGGATTATATTCATCATTTTCTTATTAGCGCTTGATTTTTCACGTATCGTGGATGCATTGGGAAGTATTTTTACACAAAAATCGAATATTCAACTCTAAAATAAATAAAAAACATGAGACGTGTTAAAACTTTTAAAAATATAAAAAGCCATTCGTTATTTTTTGAATAACATGGAAATTTTATTGATGATTTTTCACGTCTCATGGGAAATTTACACACTCTTCACAAACGCTTTCATGAAATGAATTTAGGGGCATGAAGAGAAGTTTTTAACCAACGCGTGAGTCAACAACTTTGGTAACATAAGAAAAGGATCATACCAACATACATTTTTTTAATAATCTATTGATATCCAAATGATTTTATACTCTTCATAAATAACATTGCCAAGAATTTGTATTAAAAGACATTTCTTTTAAAGAAGTGCATAAACAAGCAATGTAATGGTAGCCTTACATAAAGCCTCTCATCTTTACGTTGAATAAAAAAGCGAGCCGGCTCCTCTCACCTTCCCAATGCCCTGCCTCTCAATGCCCTGCCTCTCAATACCCTGCCTCCCAATACCCTGCCTCTCAATTTCCACCCTCTCAATTCCCTTATGTTCTATGCATAAAGGTCAAGTTGAAGAGAATATATGGAAAATCCTTGGCTCGAAAATATGAAAAGAAGGCATGAGGCTACAACAGAATTTCGCGTGCCTTTATCATCAGAAGCATTAAAAATTCTAAAACAAGCACGCCTACTGTCTGTCATGATTTTTTTCGGCTACCTGTCATGGTCCCCTTAGTTCAAAAATTGCTCCCCACTCAAGAATTTTCTGTCACAATATAGGCAACAAACAGAACTTGAGTATAACAATATGGGTTTGGCTCCAGTTTAGGTGATGAGCTTACCGAAAAAAAGATGAGAGCAAGGCGAAAAATTAGCTTTTATCTTTAAGCTTCTCAAATGGAGCAGTCTCCTCATTCCAAAAACTACCCAAACAGAAAAATGCTTGTCCCAGTATATAAAAGCCCTTTAACAGAGAAAACCCTTATTTTTTCATACAAAAGCTTGAAATACCAGCATCTTATTCATAAAAAAACAAACCAGCCCCATCATGCTCTTTTCAACTCTGTCTTTCCAACGCTCAATAGGTACTAACTCTTAACTACTGACTTTTAATGATTGCGTTGGTTCATAAAAACCGTAGTGACCTCTCACCTTATGAAGCACAAACCCAGGATTTTTTAACGATGCATGCATAAACCTGAAATGAAAAAACAGAACTGTATTAGGAATAAATGATTATAAATCAAATAGTTATATTTTTATTAGCACAATATTTTCAAAGGAAACCACGATCCCCGCACAATAGAAACATTTCATAAAAACAAGAGAAAAAGCTATGGATTAAGAGTGAAATTCATTCACAATAACGGTAGATCAACCAGAGGAGAATAGAACAATCCTATAAGATAAAGAAACTATCATAAAAGGAAAAACTGTATGAAACGTGAAAAAGCATAAAAAAACGGGCACAGAAGGCCCGTTTCTTTATTATTTCTATGGAATAAGAGCTTAGAAATCCATTCCGCCCATTCCACCCATTCCACCAGCAGGCATCGGAGGCATTGGTGTATCTTTCTTTGGAACTTCAGCAACCATTGCTTCTGTTGTAATCAGCAGGCTAGCAATTGAAGCCGCATTCTGGAGAGCAGAACGCAAAAACTTTCACGGGATCAACAATTCTTGAAAGCAATCAAATCACCAAATTCACCGGTTGCAAAACGTGAAAAAGCATTAAAAAAACGGGCACAGAAGACCCGTTTCTTTATTACGTTTATGGAATAAGAGCTTAGAAATCCATTCCGCCCATTCCACCCATTCCACCAGCAGGCATCGGAGGCATTGGTGTATCTTTCTTTGGAACTTCAGCAACCATTGCTTCTGTTGTGATCAGAAGGCTCGCAATTGAAGCCGCATTCTGAAGAGCAGAACGCACAACTTTCACGGGATCAACAATTCCCAAAGCAATCAAATCACCGAATTCACCAGTTGCGGTATTGTAACCATAGGTGTCAGCATTATTTTCCAGCACTTTGCCCACAATAATAGCGGCTTCTTCACCAGCATTGCTTGCAATCTGGCGCGCTGGTGCTTGTAGAGCACGACGAACGATACTAATACCAGCTTCTTGGTCAGGATTACTTCCCTTAACGGTCAACGCATTTGCTGCACGCAACAATGCGGTACCACCACCAGCAACAATACCTTCTTCAACAGCAGCACGTGTTGCATTCAAGGCATCATCAACACGGTCTTTCTTTTCTTTCACTTCAACTTCTGTTGCACCACCCACACGGATAACAGCAACACCACCAGCGAGTTTAGCAAGTCTTTCTTGCAATTTTTCACGGTCATAGTCAGAAGTTGTTTCTTCGATCTGAGCCTTGATTTGATTGACGCGAGCAGTAATTTCAGACTTTTGTCCAGCACCATCAATAATGGTGGTGTTTTCTTTAGAAATGTTCACTTTCTTTGCACGTCCAAGCATATCCAAAGTGACATTTTCAAGTTTAATGCCCACATCTTCAGAAATAACCTGTCCGGATGTCAAGATTGCGATATCCTCTAACATTGCTTTACGGCGATCACCAAATCCAGGAGCTTTTACAGCAGCAATTTTCAAACCACCACGCAATTTGTTGACAACGAGCGTTGCCAAAGCTTCACCTTCCACATCTTCAGCGATAATGAGAAGTGGTTTTCCAGACTGAACAACAGCTTCAAGCACAGGAAGAAGAGATTGCAAATTAGACAATTTCTTTTCGTGAATGAGAATGTAAGGATCATCAAGATCAGCGACCATTTTCTCAGCATTTGTGACAAAATAAGGGGAAAGATACCCACGGTCAAATTGCATTCCTTCAACGACTTCTAATTCCGTTTCAGCGGTTTTAGCTTCTTCCACGGTAATGACGCCTTCATTGCCCACTTTTTCCATAGCATCAGCGATCATTTTACCGATTTCAGCAGCGCCATTAGCGGAAATTGTTCCCACCTGTGCAATTTCTGCTGAAGTTTGGATTTTTTTTGCTTTTTTGAAGAGGTTTGCCACCACTTCTTCAACAGCAGCATCAATCCCACGTTTAAGATCCATTGGGTTCATGCCCGCAGCAACAGCTTTAACACCTTCTTGCACAATAGCTTGTCCTAAAACAGTTGCTGTTGTTGTTCCATCACCAGCGATATCATTGGTTTTAGAAGCAACTTCGCGCAACATTTGTGCACCCATATTTTCGAACTTATCTTCCAGTTCGATTTCCTTTGCAACGGATACACCATCTTTTGTGATGCGAGGCGCACCGAATGATTTATCAATCACCACATTGCGACCTTTAGGGCCGAGTGTCACCTTAACAGCATTAGCAAGGATGTCGACACCGCGCAACAAACGCTCACGCGCTTCACGGCCAAATTTGACTTCTTTAGCAGCCATTTAATTTCTCCTTGGAGTTTTCTCAAAATAGTACACAATGAAAAATTAAGCGCTTCAATTAGCCCATAATTCCCATAATGTCAGATTCTTTCATAATGAGGAGGTCTTCCCCATTAATCTTGACTTCAGTTCCAGACCATTTTCCAAACAAAATACGGTCTCCTGTTTTGACTTCTAAAGGCACGCGCTTTCCGTTATCATCGAGAGCGCCATTGCCAACAGCAATCACTTCGCCTTCTTGGGGTTTTTCTTTTGCTGTATCAGGGATGATAATCCCACCAGCCGTTTTATTTTCAGATTCAACCCGACGGACAACGACACGGTCGTGAAGTGGGCGGAATTGTATATTAGCCATGTTTTAAATCCTTAAAACTGAACATAATTGCATTAATCTTAAAAGTTCTTGCTAGCACTCTCAAACTACGAGTGCCAGCATGTGTTAGATATAAAATCGGCATCTCTCAATGTCAAGAATAGCCATAAAAATAATTTCTCTAAATGAAGCTTCAAAGTCTTGCCTCTTATTGCACTTTCGCGTTATCTATCTTTTTTGAGAACCCGTGAACAAAAAAGGATCTTATCATGGTTGAAACACGTCAGGAAACGGATAGCTTTGGAACGATTTCGGTACGTCAAGATCGTTATTGGGGCGCACAAACTGAACGTTCTCTGCATAATTTTAATATTGGCAGTGAAAAGCAGCCTCTTGCCATCATCTATGCTTTAGTCCTTGTCAAAAAAGCAGCAGCGATTGTAAATATGGACAAAGGAAAACTACCAGAAAATATTGGAAAAGCAATTATTGCCGCCGCTGATGAAGTGCTTGCTGGCGATTTTGATACGCATTTTCCACTATCCGTCTGGCAAACAGGTTCTGGCACACAAAGCAATATGAATGTCAATGAAGTCATTGCTAATCGTGCTAGTAAGATTTTGGGAGGAAAACTTGGAAGCAAAAAACCAGTTCATCCCAATGACCATGTCAATATGAGCCAATCATCGAACGATTCCTTTCCCACGGCGCTTCACATTGCCACCACGTTGCAAACACGCCAACACTTACTGCCAATCCTTGAAGCTCTTATTGCGACATTAAAACAAAAAGAGCAAGAATTTGCAGATATCATTAAAATCGGCCGCACCCATACGCAAGATGCAACCCCTTTAACCTTAGGGCAAGAATTTTCAGGCTATCGTGCCGCATTAGAAGCCAATTTTCAGCGTATTGAAAATGCTCTAACCGATGTCCAAATGCTTGCTCAAGGTGGTACGGCTGTTGGCACAGGGCTGAATGCGCCAAAAGGTTTTGACGTTGCTTTTGCGCAAACAGTGAGCACTCTCACAGGAATAACGTTCCAAACTGCCAGCAATAAATTTGAAGCACTTGCCCATCATGGTGCCCTTGCGCATTTCCACGGGAGCTTGAATGCTCTCGCTGCTGATCTGTTTAAAATTGCCAATGACATTCGGTTTTTAGGCTCTGGTCCACGTTCCGGTTTAGGGGAACTCAGTCTTCCTGAAAATGAACCAGGCTCTTCTATTATGCCCGGCAAAGTCAACCCCACGCAATGTGAAGCCTTAACCATGGTCGCATGCCAAGTCTTTGGTAATCACACCAGCGTAACCTTTGCCGCAAGCCAAGGACATTTTGAACTCAACGTTTATAAACCTGTTATTGGCTATAACGTTTTACAATCAATTACCCTTCTTGGTGATTGCATGCGTTCTTTTGATATGCATTGCATTCAAGGATTACGGGCCAATCGTGTTCATATTCACTCGCTCATGGAGCGCTCACTCATGTTAGTCACAGCTCTTGCACCAGAAATTGGCTATGAAAAAGCTGCTGAAATTGCCAAAGCAGCGCATAAAAATGATACAACTTTGCGCACCGAAGCATTAAAAGCAGGCGTTTTTGTAGAGGATTATGACCGATTAGTTGATCCTAAAAAGATGATTGCTCCCCAATAAACAACCCACTAAAAAAGATGCAAACATCTTAAAACAAATCTTTCTGTCAAAAGATCGGGGTGTAAACACCCCGATGATGACCGATAACAATTACCCACAGCGTTCATTTTAGGCTCTGATCCGCATTTATGCTATGGGTGGTTTTGTTGCTTATATTGTACTTAAAAGGCACAACGGTTTTGCAAAGGCATGGATAGTCATAGCTCAACACCCAATGGCTATACTGGCAGAAAGTGATTTAAATGGATATGACCTTAAGGTGTTTTTCATTCTAGCTTCGCGTTTTGATTTTGAAAATCTATTAGCTATCAACCAAACAGAATGAGCTCAAAAAAATCGGTATTATCGGTATTAATAGACATAATTTCAATCAAAGTATAAAAAGATTAATGAATTCATCGTAGTTACGCTTTACAATGTTATCATTATTGATAACATTGGGTAGATAACTCTTATCTCAATGAGATAATGTGTTTATTTATAATGATAATCTAGCGTTATCCATATTGAATGAGAATCCTAAAGACCGTAAGATTTTCTCATTTTAAATCGGTCCCATGTTGCATCAATCAAAATCACTGACTTGCACATCACAAACGCAATGAATGTATGAATAGAAATTGTATCCGATAAGGACTACAAACGCCTCTAATGAACAACCTCAAATGCCAAGGACTGTCACAACGGACAAAGGGGCCTCTGTCACAACATTGTGGAGAGGACTGTCACAACACCCCACGAACTGGCAAATATAGTAATGGTACCGGCGTGCTCCTTTATGAAGCGTAAAAGAGGTGCTCAATAGATTTATTATTATACCATTCACAATCGCTGTCATGAAATGGGTTTAGGAATATTGAGAAATGTCTCTTTTATGAAGCGTGAAGATGGGAGTGCTCAATAGATTTATTATTATATCATTCACAATCGCTGTCATGAAATGGGTTTAGGAACATTGAGAAATGTCTCTTTTATGAAGCGTGAAGATGGGTGTTCAATAGAGGAACAGCTGTTGGAACAAAATTCAATGCACCGAAAGGTTTTGACCTTTGCTGAAACAATCCACTCTTTGACGGGATATCCTTGACAGCTCGCAAGAAATTGGAGGCATTTGCCCATTATAGCGCCCTCACCCATTTCCACAAAAACCTGAATGCCACGCGCTAATCTCTTTAAAATCGCCAACGACATTCAGTTTTTAGGCTCTCATCCACGTTCCGGCTTTAAGCGAACGGAACGGAGAGTTTATCCGTTTTACATGGCGCATAAGAAACCTCATGAGACTTGAGATTCTCGCACTTTACTCCTTCTTATTCTTCGTATTCCATTCAATCAATCAAAACTATTCGCTTGGATTATCATAAGCAAAAGTGGCATATAGATAAAAAAGAAATAAAGTCGCTCATCCCCTCAAGTGCTCAAAAGGCTATCGCAATACAAAGCTACGCAACATCAGAAACGAGCAAAGAATATGATGGTGTCAATATGCATTTTTTACGATCAATTGAATATGTAAGCACATTGATGTCAATCATAATGGATAATACATTTAATAACAAAAAGTGTTTTAATATGTATAAAATAATGTTTTTTAAATAAGTAAAAAGCTTATTTACTATACTATAATTTTTTCTAAAACACAGAGAACATTGAAAATGTATAAAAAAATCCTGAAAAATCAATATAAACGTGGGATAATAGCATGAAAATAAGTTTTAAGAACGCTTAAATATGGATAATTATGGAGTTTTTGAGTATTTTAGTTTTCATAATGATATTAAATATAGATTTTTTTAACCAATTCGTATATAATACGATTTGTATCTGAAATAAATTGGGGACGTTTTTATGAAAACAAAATGTTTAGTTGCACTATCTATTTTCACCTTCATTACCGCTTCAACAGCGCAAGCAGCAGATACGGTAATCTTTAAGCAATCAGAACCGAAGGTTTCATTGCAAGATGTTTCATCGTCACGTATTTCACCGGTTACTGTTTCTGCGCCTTTTTCTTGGTCTGGTTTTTATTTTGGAGGACAAATTGGATATTTTTCCAATAAAAATACTCTAAATTACGCACAAGAAGCTAGGGACGGAAAATGGGCTTGGGTTGATAGAGATTTATCACCGAAACTATCAGGATTGAGAGCAGGTTTGTATGCAGGTTCTAATATTGATCTGGGAGATCTTGTTTTCGGTTTTGATACCGATATGGTCTGGTCTGGGAGGAAAAGCACCCAAACAGACAATGGAAAGAAAATTCTAGATGAATCAAACTCCATTAACATTGCCTTTAAAAAAGCTGGGATTCCTATCATAAAACCTGCAGCTCAGGGTGAAACGATATCCAACTATGGTGACATTGTTGTTAGCAGTGTAACATTGAAAGAAACGTGGTCTGGTGCCACGCGCGCGCGTATTGGTTTTGCTTCCCATCGTCTTATGCCTTATATTGCAGGGGGTATAGCCTATAGACAGATGCAATATATCATGTCACTTTTATCAAAACCGCAAGAAGATTCGACAATTTTTGCTTCTGGCAATGTGTTAGATGAGACAAAAACAATGTTTGGTTACACTATTGGTGGTGGTTTTGATCTTGCAATGACAGATAATATCATCATGCGTACAGAATATCGTTATTCAGATTTTTTTAAAAAGAAATTTGCAAACGATAACCTTAAAATCTCTTCTCAAACGCATGATGTTCGCTTTGGTATCGCTTATAAATTCTAAGTTTTGTAGAAAAATTGAACGATTAAAAAACCCTGTTAAAAACGGGGTTTTTTAATGCCCCTTTCCCCCTAAAAAGACGTAGATTCTAAAAACCAGTACTAAACTGTAAACAAATAGTCACGAAACAATAAAGCCTCTCCCTCTCTTAAAGCAAACTCCTATCCTCTCAGCCTTTCATGTCGTGCATTGGGAATATAAAAGCTTTACCATCATACCACTGGGCGCCATCGTAAAATAAATGAGAGCCGTTATTTAAGAGATATTTCTTTAAAATAAATATAGATATTGTGCATCAATTGCAGTGTTATAGGATGATGTTGACTTGGCCTCCCCGCTCTTAAAGGATAAAGATTCTAAAAACCCATTTTTAAACACCCATTTTTAAACACCATGTCCGTTTATAAAAGCACAAAAACCCTTGGAGACTCTTGGGAGATATTGGGGGATCTTGGGCGGGCTTCTTTGGGCTCCTCCTCATGGAATGCCCTTAAGTCTCAAGCAAGACAAACACTGAAGAATATCCAACACACACCGAAAAAATACTGTAACGTTTCAAGGAAGTATGCCCTATATGACCACACTTCAAACGACAGTATTTTACCGCTATTGTATGCCAGAGTGGAGAGAGGATATTGCGGTTCTCTGTTTATGTAATTTCTGTAACGGGGAGACAGCTTCATTTAGGGAGCACATGAAGTTTTCAAGGTAAAAACCAATTTCCAACCTTACCATTTCCCTCTGCTTTACGACTTTCAAAAGCCTCTAAAGCAAAATCTTTTAAGCCTCTCATGCTCCTGTCTTTTAAAGAGAGGAGATTACACATTGCCCCATGTTTTTGTTGCTCACATATCTTTTTGGCGATCACGCCCCTCATGTCATACGACAACGCTTCAAAGCAAACACACTCAAATTCAAGATACTTGGGTTGCCAATTCACATGCGTGTTTTAAAGAAACATCTCTCAAAACCCTCAAGCCCATTTTGCGACAGCACCTACAAGAATATAAAATCTATAAAGCCTCTAAAGCACTATTTTTTAAGCCTCTAAAGCTCCTGTCTTTTAAAGAGCGGAGATTACGCACTACCCCATGTTTTTGTTGCTCACATATCTTTTTGGCGATCACGCCCCTCATGTCATACGACAACGCTTCAAACCAAACACACTCAAATTCAAGACACTTTGGTTGCCAATTCACATGCGTATTTTAAAGAAACATCTCTCAAAACCCTCAAGCCCATTTTGCGACAGCACCTACAAGAATATAAAATCTATAGAGCACCATCTCTACACTTCATAAAAGTGCAAGCAGGCACCCCCCCCCATCCATCATACACTTTAACCTCCAATGATGCCCTTGAAACGGCATAAGAGGCATTTTTATTCATTTTTTGTAAAATTTCACTCCACGCGAGCTCATCTAGCTTGTAACGCACGAGCGACATGATTTTGGTTGATTTACTATAAGCAGACTTGAAATGAGAGAATCCTACGGTATTCGAGGTTTTTCATTCAACATACAAAACATTGAACACGGTCTATAAATTCCATGTTTTATAAATCCCATGTTCTATAAAACAACGTGATGCGCCATAACAGGATAAAGGAAAATATTTATGAAGTGGTGCGGGTGGTCGGACTCGAACCGACACTCCTCTCGGAACCAGATTTTGAGTCTGGCGCGTCTACCAGTTCCACCACACCCGCACACTGCTATAAAAGACAGGACTATAAAAGACAGACTTGTCGATTATTCCTTTGCACTATATGAAGAAGAACAGATTCGTCAACAGAAGACTTCTCATTTTTTAAGAATTCATATCATTTTCTTATCTATTTTATGAAATACTTTCTTTATTGGATTTCTCTACCGGATTTATAGCAATCTCATTTGTAAAGTCTTTACCTCTTAAACTTATAAAAGCCTCATGATATTAAACAAATTAAAGCTTTGGACGATTTCTTTAGCAAATCGGCGTACAGCACCACACTGGCTTGGTTTCATTGCCTTTATTGAAAGTTCTGTTTTTCCAATTCCCATAGATGTTTTATATATTCCGATGCTTCTTATCCATCAAAAACGGGTTTATCGCTATGCTTTGATTGCGACAATCTGTTCTGTATTAGGAGGCATTGCCGGTTGGTTTATCGGACATTTTGCCTATGATACCCTTGCCAAACCCATTTTAGAAATTTATGGTAAGGTTGAAAGTTTTGAATCTCTGAAAAATAGTGCAACCCTGCAATTTCTAATCATTTTACTGATAACATCAGGTTTTTTTCATCTTCCCCCCATCAAGATTGTCACAATTTTGGCCGGTGTTATGAGTGTGCGTCTTGAACTTTTCATGCTTATTTGTATTTTTTCTAGAGGCGCTCGTTTTTATCTTCTCGCGTGGCTGATTAAACATTTTGGACAAAAAGCAATGAATTTTCTAGTACAGCATTTCAAATGGATTGTTCTCATTGGTTGTGTTAGCCTCCTTTTAATTTATGGGATTTTCATAGCTTTTTTAAACAAGAAGCTTTTATAAGGAACAGACTTAATGGCATGCGTTTTGTCTTCTCACCCACTTTTACACAAGCACCTTCATCTTGAACCCAGCAGAAAAGAACAAAGTTTATGGGCTTTTTTTCTCGCTTTTTGCTTGTCTGCCACAATAGGGATTGCCCTTGGTTTTGAATATTTCGGAGGATATCTTCCTTGCGATTTATGTCTCATAGAGCGTTTTCCTTATTATGGAGCCATACCATTTTTGCTCTTAGCAGGTTTTGGAGCATGTTTTTTTCGCATAACTGCTTGGATACAACTTTTATTTTTTTGTGTTTTTGTCTTAATGTGCATCAGCCTTGTTTTAGCCGTTTATCATGCGGGTGTTGAATATGGCTTTTGGGAAGCTCCCCTCAGCTGTGGTTTAAGCGCAGTCAGAAAAACCTCAGACATTAACCAGCTGCTTAACCAATTAAATAGCATTCATCCCCCTTCTTGTTCTGAAGCATCCGCACGCTTTCTTTTTCTCTCATTTGCCGGTTGGAATGTCGTCTCAAGCCTATTTTTCTCCCTTATAAGCCTCTATATTACTTCAAAAGGGCTCCTTTCAATCCATAAAAAACTCTAACCATAAAATAGAAACGAAACCGCGTGCACTCGTTCTCTCCAATCGCTTTCCCCTACCAACAACCCTCCAGTCACCAATCCCCACCCAAAACCACCCCCCGCCAAACCAACCCACCAACACCAACGAGTCACCAACATCCCTCCTCTAGCGTTCTACTCAAAAGACAAAAATAAGCAGATACATCCATTTTATGGTTTCACCTCTCTGTACTTATAAGCAACATTTTGATAAAAACTCGTGATAGAAAAGCCGTAAAATAATAAGTGAGGGGACCAATAAATATAAATGGTCTGCTATGGCTGAAGATAAGAACACAGAGCCTTCTACCCTATCACCTATTTCCTTAGATATAACCAAACTTGAAGAACCATGTGTTATGATGGAACATGATCATAATGCATGGCGCGAGCATATAAAAGAAAGGGATTTAAATGCGCCTTACGAAAAACCACCTCATATAAAACCACGAATCAAATCGGCACCACGCATCAGGCAAGTTTTTTGGTGCGATTTTCCTCATGATTCGATACTCCCTGAATTTTGGAAAAAGCGGCCTGTTTTAGTGCTTTCTAAGAATGCAAAATTATATGGAAATGTGACAGTTTTACCTTTTTCAACGAAATCACAACCCAATAATCCCGCTGCGTATCCAATACAATCTCCTATAGAGAATAAAAAAGCATGGATTATCTGCAATTATGTCACAACAGTTTCTGTAAGTCGTTTAAGTTGCTCACGTACCGTTCCAAGGTTATCCTGCGAAGATTTTCATAAAGTTGTAGCTCTAATGCTCAAATATTTACCGCATTTACACTATTGACTTTTGAGAAAAATAAGTGTACCTATATCACCATACACGGCATCAGTAATGGTGGCCGCTTCCCCGCAAGGGGAGATAGGAACGAAGGAGTGGGAAACCGCTCCTTTCGTCATTTTTGGTATTTTTTTGAAAACTGCCATTTTTTGCAACCTTCCCTAGAACATATCCAACATTCATTCTCCACCGTTGTTGTTTTGAAATATCTGCGATTTGGGGTAAGCAGAAGACAATATCCACACCTTGGATCCGGTAAAGTTTCCCATGGAGATTACCGAGATATTGTACATACTTATCATTTCATTGCACAAAAAATCGTGCTGCCGTTGCTTAAACTTTATATGATTTTCCGCAATGGGAATATCTTTCCAAGATTGAAAAAAATTTTTCATAATTTGGCATAACAAACAATCCCTTGTTCTTCGCGCTCTTGAAGTGTTCAATCGCTCAATTTACCAAAAGATATTCGACCTCACAACTTGTTTATTTACGTCCCTCAATACGGATGAAGCGGATGAAAAAGCCAGCATTTTTGAAAAGAAAAAAATAGTAAAGAGCATTTAATGATTCAAACGCTTTAAGACTACACAGAATACTCCATTCATCTTTGAACGCATCTGTTTCTGTAAAGAGAGCTAATAATGCTTATATAATCTGAATAATATTAGTTTACTTACCATATAATAACCGATTGATAACGATAACGCTAAACACAGAACTTACATCACCATACCGCAAAATAGTATTTTTACGAGATAACAAAGAAAATTCTCTAATAAACCAGAAATCAACACCCAACCGATTTCTATCTCTTCACCAAAAACAATTGTTTATTGCCCTAACCACATTATTTCACCGGTCACATGACCTAACATAGCTTTTGCAGATAGACTTTCTTCCTCTTCTCCTAGAAACGATCTATATTAAGCTATTTTGGGATTTACTGCTGAATTGCTTATGCTTGCGCTTTTAATGCCTTTTTTTTCACCATATAAAAGGTAGATAAAAAAATAATTTCGTTTATCAGCTTTATTTTAAAGACATACCTATTTTTTACAGGATACGTTCTCCTTTCTATCAGCCCTATCGCGTTCAATACACTTGTCGTTTCTAAACATGAACAACCAAGCATCACAATGGAACAATAGACACCCATTTGTAGCTTGTCATCAAGTTTTGTATATTTTGACACTAGGTTTTGTACCAATTAATTTTTTTCAAAGAGTTTTTAAGAGGCTCTCAAAGGGGGTTCAAAGACCTCTCAAAGCCTTCTCTCATTTTTAGCATGAAAATGCACTTTTTTCTGATTTTCACTCTTTTTAGCTCTTTTTTACAATTTTAAATGTCAAAATCTATTTTGACAAAACGCGCATTGAATGCTAAATTTTATACATAAAAACAACAAATTACCACCTAATCCCACTGAGTATAAAGCCTAGTGTCAAACTACACCCATCACTTTCATGGGCACTTGCATTGACAAGAGATAAACAAGAGCATTGATCACCACACACAGAGCAAAAATCTATAGCGACTACGCCATAGACTTTCGCCACGCAAGGGTTATTCTTAGAGCATATTTATGATGAGATAATCATTTATGACATCCTTTTTGTTGCGCCATAGAACGGGTTTTGCTAACGAGTTTTACTATTGTGCAAATTTTTCAAGAGAAATCCTCACTCGCTCATAGATAACAAGATTTCTTTATGGAGAGCGCACATGACGCTCAGCTTTGACCTTTTCCATAACAAGGGTAAGTTCAAACTTTAACCAACACGACAATACACCTATTCTAAACGATTTACGCACCACCTCATCAGCAACAGGCTGCTCCAATATCGGTGCACTTACTTGAGAATTTTTTGCACTTCCACGCACCGTAAAAAAAGAAAGTCTTTTTTTCATATTTAACTCCATTTCAGTTGATTTGGATTTTAAAAGTGCCCAAAAAAATCAAACAAAAATAGAGAGGTAAGTTACGAAAACTACAGGGTAAATTTTACTGCCCCCAAATATCTATTTTTCCCCCTCTGAACAGTCATTGAAACAGTATAAAAATTATTTTCATTAAAAAACAACTACTTATAATCTAGGGGAAGAAAGGTAAAAACTTCTCCCAGAAAAGGAGATTATCTTCAAAATTATCAAAAAAAGCAGCACAATTTTAGTGATTTTTTTGTTTTTTTTCTTTTGATAAAATTAATTGGCAGGTGTCTTAGGCGCCCCTCCGGTAGGTTCCCAATTCGCAACAGCCGCTAATTCCTCAATGAGCTTCTCTCTTGGTAAATTATTACCATCGACCAAATTGTACTGAATGGCATTGTCACTAAGCCACTTTATAAGCGTTCCTTTAACAGTTTTACCGCCCTCAGCCTCACTCACCGCTTCCCATGCCGCAACAATAGCAGCAAGCTTTGGAGCATAACGTGGATGCGTTGGATCTTGAAACGCATATTTTTGGTCCTTAGTCTCAGCAGCAGCATCCTCAGGGAAAAAAACTTTAGGTCTCTTACCACACAATAAAAGCCATTTTTTCAAATCATCTAAGGGAACAACAGAATATTCAACAATAGGATTCTCGTGCAAACGCTTCCCCACAAATCACAATAGTACCATTCTACCCTTAATTTTCCCTCTTTTGCTTCCCTTACTATGTCACTATAAACAGCTCGGAACAAAGCAATTTTAGCGAGCGGTACTTGATTCCCTACTTCGTGAATATCACTGTCTTCAGGTCTGAGTGCGTTGGTAAATTTACATATGAGTGGATTCAAGCCCGCTATCAATAACGCTGCCTGCGGTATTGTTAGTTTTTGAGAACGTAAAAGCCATTCTATACTTTCATCAATTTCCATATATTCCCCGCCTTTTTCTACGAAACTTAACATATTTTCAAAACGCTAAGAGCAATCTCCTTCACTACACAGAGATTATACTCCCCTCACATTGCACGCTTATCACACTTTTTAATAATCCCAGACCCACACCCTTCCTTGTGATACACAAGAAAATGATTTGAATTGATTTAAGATAAGAAGTTTTGAAGTGAGAGGAATCCTACTGAATTTTGGGCTTTCATACAAGATATCAGGCAAGTTACAAGGCGATAAATGCCCCTTCATAAAGCATAAATTTTTATGCGTGATCAAACAATTTGATCTGATAATATCTCTTTCATTTATGCACTCCCACCCTTAAACCTGCCCCTGCAATTACAGCACAAAAGATAATTCATTACATCAAATCCACCTAAATGCAAAAGCTGTCACAACGCTCAATGCGCGTAAATATCATAAGAATACTGTCTTACACCTCCACAAGCAGAATGAGTGGCGTAAAACTGTACAATAAAATGCCATACCTATAATGAACCGTGCTAAAGACTGTCGCAACACTGGGAGCTAAGGTGTATGATGATGCCGGCTTGCTCTTTTATGAAGCGTAAAGATTAAGAAGACTCAATGGAGTTTATATTATTTCATGGAAATTTTGCGGCTCTACCCTTCTATACTCTTCACGAGTCCCCTCGCGAAATGGGCTTTTATCCCTTGAAAAAGGTCTCTTTTAAAGAATCATCTCAAATTCCAAGAGCTGTTACAGTATTTTGAACGCATCAAATGAATGATGATGCTAGCTTATTCCTTTCCTATATTCTCGAGCATCAATACATTAGAATGCTCCATTCAAACGCCCCTTTAGCAAAATAAAGCACATTGTCTCTTAAATTTTTTCACGTAATCATTTCTTTCATGCGCCCCTCTCGTCTCCATTTGATAAATCTCCTTGTACTTTCTCAGCATCCCATCACCTTTTTTCTCAGTGCAACCTTTTTGTAATTTGTCAGTTTTTAACTTTTAGATTGACTTTCGGTTTATTTTTCTTATGTTTTAGAATTATTCTAAAGTGCAGAGGAACAGAAAATGTTGAGATCGTTTTTTTCATTTGTACAACGTAAAGCTCTGTCCTTTCGTTCAGCACAAAACGTGATACTTAAAGCGCTCAAATTAAAAGAGCAACATGCGGCGCTCTATTTAAAATATGCAAAAGCTCTAGAACCTTATTCCTCTAAGGAAGCCGCGGTTTTTACCGCTATGGGGCTTCAAGAGCTTAAAAATTATAAGCAACTTTTGTGCCTTTCTTGCCATAATCGTGCAAACACTATCGGTTCATTATGTGACAAAACTTCTCTTGTGAAAGGAAAGAGCCGCCATCCCTCCCAAAAAACAACAGCGGCAAATCACACCATAAAAAAGCCTTCGAAAACGCAAAGACAAACACTTTTGACTTGGATTCAACCAGGTCTTGCAGGATTAATGGATGGCTCTGTCTCCACCCTTGCCCCCATTTTTGCCGCAGCTTTTGCCACGGGAGACACGCATCAAACTTTTTTGATAGGGCTCTCAGCTTCAATTGGTGCGGGACTTTCAATGGGTTTCACAGAAGCAGCCCATGATGACGGCAAATTATCAGGGCGTGGTTCGCCATTAAAAAGAGGTCTTGCCAGCGGCATCATGACAACATTAGGAGGACTAGGTCATACGCTTCCCTATTTGATCAACTCTTTTTATGTAGCGACAATTATTGCTTTTATCATTGTTTTTTTTGAACTAGGCGCCATCGTCTGGATTCAGAACAAATTCATGTCCACTCCCTTTTGGCGCGCCTCTTTACAGGTCATCATTGGGGGAGCTCTGGTTTTTGCCACGGGTATTCTTATCGGTAGTATCTAAAAAATCTTATCTGTAACCATAATTTAGATCTCAAATAAGCGCATGCCCCTAGGCATAAGCCATCCTTGATGATGCCATTATTGAAAAATGCCATTGATAATGTTAGGTGGTGTTGTGGAATATTTTAAGTCAGTAAGAGATGATAAGCAAGCTCTGGGGACAACCTATATCCACACACCTTTATCGACTTGGTTTTATAGATATCTTTTGTTAAAGTATCATTTTCTTCTAGACCTCATATTTTGGAAATGCCTCGATCATGTCGCACACTGAAACAAACGCCTCTCTAAACAACCATCCTGTCTCTTCTCAATCTTCACATGCCCAGACTTTATTTGTTCAGCGTCTTGCACACGGACAAGGTTTAGAACTTCCTTGCTACGCGACGGCGGGTTCTGCGGGTCTTGATCTACGGNGCTTCCTCACTACACAACGGCTGGTTCTGCGGGTCTTGGATTTACAAGCAGCAATTGGAGAAGAAGAAACGCTTGTTCTTGCCCCTGGGCAGCGGGAACTTATTCCAACAGGTCTCATTTTTCATTTATCTCTTGGGTTTGAAGCACAAATACGTCCACGCTCTGGCTTAGCCTTAAAACACGGCATCACATGCCTCAACACTCCAGGAACGATTGATAGTGACTACCGTGGTGAAGTCAAAGTCCTTCTTATCAATTTAGGACAAGAAGACTTTTCAATCCAACGGGGCATGCGCATTGCCCAAACAGTCATCGCCCCCGTAT
>NZ_JBHIQF010000065.1:8921-39433 GCF_042196445.1 Bartonella sp. AP11XZML | reverse complement strand
TGGAGGATGAAGAGAGTGCGCATGGATAAGAGGAGAGTGTGGGTAAGGCGGGTGTTGCAAAGAGATGCGTGAAGGATGGCGGTTTTTAAGGAGATAGGGCTTGATTTGTCGAGCCTGATGACGTGCTGTCGTTTGAGAAGTGGTTGGGTGTAAGCTTTATTTTGTGGGGAAAGTTGCTTTTTATTATGGGATTGTA
The DNA here is from genome assembly GCF_042196445.1 of Bartonella sp. AP11XZML. Lineage (NCBI taxonomy): Bacteria > Pseudomonadati > Pseudomonadota > Alphaproteobacteria > Hyphomicrobiales > Bartonellaceae > Bartonella > Bartonella sp. AP11XZML. The sequence continues at coordinate 39,237 of NZ_JBHIQF010000065.1, read as the reverse complement.
GACTAGTGCTGGTTGGGAATTTTCATTCTTTGAGACGTGGGGTGGAAGTCAGTGTGCTAATATAGCAGATTTTGATCTCATAATTTTTACATTCTTTCTTTTTTTAAAGCAAATAAGCAAGAAAAATTAATATATTACTTGATATTGGTCTAAATGCTTATATCAAGAGGAGTATTTCTTTAAAAATTTTTACTTAACTTATTAAGCGATTTATTAGAATAAAAGACTCTTCTGAAGTTCATATCACCAATTGTATCGAAGGAAGTGTAACTTTAAGTGTAGAAAAGTTTAATATCGGATGGTTGATATGAATTTGTTTTTAAAAAAGAGTCCATTAGCTCTTTTTTGCTCTCTCTTTATTTCCAAAGTTGGTGATTATGCTTATGAAGTTGTTTTTATTTTACTGGTCTTAGAATTAACAGATAACACCTTTTTTACAGGTCTTGTGTATTTTTTTCGATTTATCCCTTTTCTCTTTTTTGGCCCTATAGGAGGTTGGTTAGCGGATAATTTTTCTTTGAAGAAAAATATGATCTTAAGTGAAGTTGTTAGATTATTAGCTTCATTGTTTGTTTTTATAACTTATATAACAGGTACGGCACATATCATTGTTCTTATTTTTGCAGCAATATGTACAACGATAGGAAGAAGTATTTTCCAACCAAGTTTTCAAGCTGCTATTCCCAGAATGTTTTCAATAAAAGATCTTACAAAGGCCAATAGCATTGCTCAAATTATCATGGAAACGGCAGCCGTCATTGGCCCTTTGGTTTGTTCCATACTGCTTTTTTTAGCAAATAAATCGGCAGTACTCATTTTTGATTTTTTTACCTATTTTATATCTATTATCGTGTTATTTAATCTCATGAATTTAAATTCAAGCGAGAATAAATCATTCAATTTTATAAAAATTTATCGAGACACAGCTTCATATCTTAAATATATTTCTACAGAAAATAATAATTTATTTATTACGCTCGTTGGCTCGTCGTTTGCTATTCTCTTTACGGGTGCAATTTTAAGATTTTTAATTCCAGCTTTTGTTCTTTTTGTGGGGGGAGAGGAGAGTCTTGTGAGTTATATTTTTTCTCTCATGGCTGTTGGAACTATTGTTGGTGGTTTGTTATATAGTAAAATTATATTAAATATTACTTCGTTGAAGCTCATGATATTTTGGCTTCTTTATGGGGTTATTCTGTTTGTTATGCCCTTAGCTGCAGAAATTTATTTAAAATTCCTTCTCGTGTTAGCATTTGTTTTAGGATTTATTGGTGCCTTTGTGGATATTGGTTTAGTCTCAGCTATTCAATTATATTCTCGTCGTGAAGATTTTGGTAAGAGTTTTGGAACCTTTTCAACTTTAGCAAACTCTGCGGAAGCAATGTCTGGCTTTATTGCTGGACTTTTGGCACTCGTGGGATTGTTAAGCTCTTTTTTAGCGATGTCCGCATTAATTATTTCCACCGGAATTATTGGCGTTGTAAAAATTAAGAAAAATAAAGAGTTAACACCTCTTAACACGACAGTCGATGACGACCATTGATATATTTGATATCTCCATGCCGTTTCTTTTTTCTAAAGACGGTTCGCTCATTATCTTATTCATGAGGTAAAAACACAGCTCTTTGAAGGGGGTGCTCTGAAACGAATGAGTGGTCAGTGGTGGAAACTTGCTAGGCAAGCATTTGAATTCTTTACAGACCGTTGTTTATAGAGTGGTACGGGGTGGTGAACCTTTCCTTGGCTTTGTTCTGTAAATGTGGAGAAGCGTAAAAATGTGAATCTGTAAAAGTGAAGTGGAGGATTTATGGGTTCATATATTGTGCGTGTTTTTTGTCATGATATGGAGGGGTGAGAAGGATTGGGGGGAAGTGTCTTCGTGAATGGAGGGGAAATGAAGGGTGCTGTGCGTTGGTTTATGTAATGCAATACACCATGAAAGTAAGTATACATATACTATATGCTTTACATGTGTTTTTTCGTACTTTTAACATATATATTTTGTGTCTTAAACATAAGCTTTGAGTACTATGAGAGATGGTGGTCGTTTTTTAAACAAGCGAGAAAGTGATTAACTAATGCTTGATAGTAAAGCAGTATGTTGTTAAGGCTATTCTTTGAAAGGATGCTCTTATTTCTGGTGTAGGAGCTTCTCAGAAGAGAATACAATTAATAGGGGAGTTAAGATGTCAAAATATTTATTTCCGTTACCGCTTGTATTGGTGGCTGGTTGTGCATCTATCAATAATTATTCATCAAGTTATGTCAGTCCAAATATTACGAAAGATGATGTAAAATTAATTGCTAACGATTTTGTTCGTAATCTTAAAAAACCTTTACCGCCCGCTACAACAACACTTATTGTGAAAAAAAATAAAACAGAAGACAACTTTACTCCTGTATTTATTGATCTCTTGCGACGGAATGGATATAACGTGATCTATACAGATCAACCAAACAAACAGCAAAATGGTGTAATCTTGACTTATCAAATAACGCCAATAAAGACAGGTATCATGTCTATGGTTTCTTATGATGAGGTTGGAGTAACCCGTTATTATTTCCGTACTTATAATAGATGAAACCCCTTTGCCGGTTTGTCTCAAAGAAGTAGATAATGAAGAAATGTGTTTCAGGGGAAGTGTTGGGATTGAATTAATCAATAAAAATTTGCAGATATGAAATTGCATATTCAGACGATAGTTATTCGTCGTCTCGTTTACAATTTCAGTGTTGTAACGAAGAAAGATGTCGTTTTATCTGTTTGCAATCCTTCATGTTCTGTCTCAGTTATATAGCGCTTTTATCGTTTCTGTCTTATAGAAAATTACTTTCTGTTCTACGGCTCTATATGCCAATCTAATAGTCAGATCTAAACAATCAAATTCATATGAACTCTTTACAGAAATCTGTTGTTTGAGATTATTAAAAAGGTGTTTTGTTTTTATCAAATTGTCGCGTGGTGGTTTGGGAGTTTCCTTTGGCTGCGTTCTGTAAATGTGTAAAAGCGTAAAAATGTGAATCTGTAAAATGAAGCGGAGGATTTGTGCTTTGTGAGAGCTTTTATTATGGCATGGAATGTGGTGCGAGGATTGGGGGATGTATTTGTGAATGGAGCGGGGAACGCTGGGATGAAGAGTGCTGTTAAGTTGTGAGTGTGTGATGGGAGAGAAAAAGGGGGAATGGAGGATGAAGAGAGTGTGCGCATGGATAGGGGGGAGAGTGTGGGTAAGGCGTTGGTGCAAAGAGATGCGTGAAGGATGGCGAGGAGATAGGGCTTGATTTGTCAAGCCTGACGAAGTGCTGTCGTTTGAGGAGGGCGTCTGAAGACTGTAAGGGGTACTAGGCAAAAAGCTGGGTTCGTTTATAGACTATTGTTTATAGAGCTGTGCGGGGTGGTGAACCTTTCCTTTAGCTTTATTCTGTAAAGATGTAAAAGCGTAAAAATGTGAATCTGTAAAATGAAGCGGAGGATTTGTGCTTTGTGAGAGCTTTTATCATGGCATGGAATGTGGTGGGAGGATTGGGGGAAGTGTCTTCGTGAATGGAGGGGAAATGAAGGGTGCTGTGTGTTGGTTGGAGAAGGGTGTGTGGGGAATGGCTGTGAACAGATTGCAGAGCTGATGTGTTAAAGAGATGTGAAGAGAGAAAAATCTCGTGGTGGGCGTTTATATTCTATGCGGAGCTTAACAATTATAGTTGCATCTATATTTGTATGGGGATATCCGTGAAATGGGTGTGAGAAGCATTGAGAGGTGTTTTCTTAATAAGTGGGTGAATGAGCAATACAATGAAAGCCTATTTAGAGGGGAAATCCTATTTAGAGGGAATTCTATTTAGGCGGAAGCCCATTTAGAGGGATGCCTATTTAGGAAAAATCCTATTTTAGCTCTTGTTGTTTTAGACATTGTGTTTTGTATGAGGGGCATTTTGCAGAAAAGGTGTTTTGAGGGATGTGGATCCCTTAAAGAAAAACACAAAAATATCAAAAGAAAAATATAAAAACTTGACAAGGTAAATGTAAAAAGGTATCATAATGATACAATAGGAATTGTGCGTTTAAATCAGAAGAGATCTTTTGATAAGATTCTGTGAGAGAGGTGGGGATGTTTTTCCAAGGTTTTGGTGTTTTTATCCTATTTTGAAGTTTGTTATCCTATGATGTCGTAAACCGGTGCCTAAACCGTTTTTTGAGATGTGGTGGTATCAGGCGGCAAGGCTTTAGGCAGAGGGGGATATTGGCAACGGATGTCGATTGATGTGCTTTTGTCTAATCAGAAATCAACCACAAAACTGCTTTTTGTTTTTTCGGCTGGAGTTCTCTAAAGTTTTTCAAAAGGGCGTGTTCTTTTTCGCTGTATGTGTCTTGATCGTGGTGTAAGAGAGTTTCTTTTGTGGGAAGATCTTCTTCTGCAAAAATATCAGTATAAAAAAAGGTAATAGGAACTGCTAGTTTTTTAGCAATTTCGAGTAAACATCCTGCGCTTACACGATTGGAGCCTTTTTCGTATTTCTGGATTTGTTGGAAACTGACACCTAAATGGCTTCCTAATTCCTTTTGAGAAAGCCCCATTGAAATGCGTCTGTGACGGATTCTTTTACCTATCAAAATGTCGTAGAAATGTGGATTTTTAGTTGGCACTTCAAGCCCCCCTCCGGTTGCGAGCGCCCTCGCATTGGTATTCCGGGAGGTTGAAAATACTGAACTCGAATCAGCTTTTTTGCTTTTAGTGCTGACAAGCACTTGGACATAGCAAAAACTCCCGGAACTCCGGGATACCCGCAAAGCGGGATAAATTCATGTACGAGTTTTCGGGTCTTCAACTCCCTATTTGACCGTTGCGTGGACGATCAAAAACACAGATCAATTCATAAGGCAATTTCAGAAGATTGGCAAGAAAAATCAAAATAATTTCAAAGACTATAAGATTGGGTACTTTTTAAAAAAGTGCGAAATCTGGATTTTTTGTTTGCAATTCAAGCTCCCCTCCGGTTGCGAGCGCCCTCGCATGAGTATTCCGGGAGGTTGAAAGTACTGAGCCTAATCAGCCTTTTGCTTTTAGTGCTGACAAGCACTTGGACATAGCAAAAACTCCCAGAACTCCGGGATACCCACAAAGTGGGGTAAATTAACGTTTGAGTTTTCGGGCTTCAACTCCCTATTGATCGCTGCGTAGACGATCAAGGCACCTTTTGAGTGATAAAGTAATTTCAAGGGATTGGCAAGAACAATTAAAAGATTTGGAAAATGAGAGCATTTTTTTGTATCTTAAAAATTATCTCATTATCTTCTTATGCCTTATGCCTTATGCCTTATGCCTTATGCCTTATGCCTTATGCTGTAAAATATTGTCATTTGAGATAGGGTGAGATGGGGGCATTAGAGGCAAGGATATGCCGTCGAGGGACCTTCAAGCATATCAATTTATACGGTGCTTTTTGTGAGAGTGTCTGGATATTGGAGGGTAGGGGTTATCTGTCCGTGTCTGGTGAAACAGTATCCTTTGAGGGGTGGTGAGGGGTGTTTTCCAAGTGCAATATACGCGATAAAAGTTGAATTGTTTACAGACTCTTGTTTATTGAGTGGTGGGCTGGTTTGGAAATTTCATTTGGCTACTTTCTGTAAAGATGTAAAAGCGTAAAAACGCGAATCTGTAAAATTGAAGTGAAGAATTTATGCATTGTATGCTTTTGTCTTGGCATGGAATGTGGTCGGAGAACTAGGGGACGCATTTGTGAATGGAGCGGGGAAAGCTGGGATGAAGCATGTGAAAATTGGCACTGTGGGAGAAGCTTTTTGGTGTGTGTGTGTGAAGCTTTGTCTTTTGGGTGGGGTATTTGCTTCGAAGCGGAATTGATCGGTATTTGTAGGAGCTTTCGCTCTTTGTGTTGGAGAGGGACGGGTGTAAGAATATTCAGAAAAGCCTTGCTTGTTGAATCCGTTGTTTGAGGGGTATGGTATGCTGATCTGTCTGAGTGGTTGGTAGGAGGAAACTGCTACAAGATGTTGGATTCTTGACAGAGCAGTATAAGACGCTGGGAGAACAGTTTCATTTGCTGCCTTTTGTAAAGATGGAAAAGCGTAAAAATGTGAATCCGTAAAAGTGAAGTGAAAGATTTATGCGTTGTATGTTTTTGTCTTGGCATGGAATGTGGTCGGAGAACTAGGGGACGCATTTGTGAATGGAGTGGGGAAAGCTGGGATGAAGAGGGGTATAAATCGCGTTGACGGGAGATAAGTGTGTGAGGGAATATTTTAGGGTAGGGCTTATCTGTCTTGTCTGATAAAATTGCCTTCTTTGAAGTGTCGTGATCTGAAGCTTATATTTTAAGGATGTTGGATATATTGGTGAGGGATGTTGATGGGTGTGCTTTTGTCTAATCTGAAATTAACCACAAGATTGCTTTTTGTTTTTTCGGCTGGAGCTCTCTAAAGTTTTTCAAAAGGGCGTGTTCTTTTTCGCTGTATGTGTCTTGATCGTGGTGTGAGAGAGTTTCTTTTGTGGGAATATCTGCTGTTAAAAGGTCCGCATAAAAAAAGTTCATAGGAACCTCTAGTTTTTTAGCAATTTCGAGCAAACACCCCGCGCTTACACGATTTAAACCTTTTTCATATTTTTGGATTTGTTGAAAACTGACACCTAAATGGCTTCCTAACTCTTTTTGAGAAAGACCCATTGAAATTCTTCTATGACGGATTTTTTTACCTATTGAAATGTCGTTGAAATGTGAATTTTTAGTTTGCACTTCAAGCCCCCCTCCGGTTGCGAGCGCCCTCGCATTGGTATTCCGGGAGTAGTAAAGTACTGAGCTCTAGTCAGCATTTTTGCTTTTAGTGCTTATCACACCTGGACATAGCAAAAACTCCCGGAATCCCGGGACACCCACAAAGTGGGTTCATTCTTACGCTAGAGCTTAGGGCTTTACTATCCCTTATTGATCGTTGCGTGGACGATCAAAAACACAGAACTATCAATAAAGTAGTTTCAGAAGATTGGCAAGAAAAATTAAAATGTTTGCTATACGGTTATACTGTAAAATAGGGATGTTTGGGGGTGGTAATCTGATGTTAGTAGGGGAATTTATTGGGTAAAAGGTTGGATGATAGTTTAAAATCGGTGCGGGGTGGAAGCTTTATTCAGCAGAGGAAAATTTGCTTTTTGAAGTCGAATTGTAGATCAGAGCTTATCTGGCGTGTTTGATGAAACACCATTCTTTGAAGTGTGGGATAGCCATATGAAATAATCAGCAGGGAAATCTGATAGACGAGAAATCAGCTTGTTGACAGACCCGTGTTTACAGAGGGGCGTGGGGATGGTGGTTTTTGAGTTTCGTTTGGCTGCTTTCTGTAATGATGGAAAAGCGTAAAAATGTGAATCTGTAAAATTATGCGGAGGATTTGGGCTTTATGTGGGCTCTTATCTTTTTGGGTGTGTCCCATTTTTAATTGTTGAATGCTTGGCAAATTTTGTTGCTGATTTTTATGTCATTTTTTGTGTTTGAGGTTTTGGTTTCTCTTTAGTTGGAAGGAACATGATGATGGTAGATGAACATTGTCTTCCCTTACGTCGAAGAGGGCGGAAAAAAGGGGCTTTAAATAAAACAACAAAGCGATTTAATGAAGCTCTTTTGACAGCGGCGGAGCAGGCTGGATATCACTATGGTGAAGATGGGCTGGTGTCTTATCTTCAGTATCATGCGTTGAATAATCCTGTTCCTTTTTTTTCGCTGCTGGCAAAAGTCTTGCCTCTTCAGGGGGCTGGAGAAGGGCAGGTTAAAACAGTTTCGCGTATCGAGATTGTACCAGTGAATGCAAAAAATAGCGAACCGGAGAAGCATAATACCTCGATAACTGAGGCTTGAAGAAGGCGCTGTGATGTTTGGGCATTTACTGGAGAGCAGAATATTTTGGTGGGAGATATTTGGGCTTCCTATGTCGAGATGCCGGCTTTTATGGGCGATGACAGAGGGGTGTGTACTGAAGAGCTGATACCCGAGAGGTACAATGCTTAGGGGGCGTGGTTGTTATCTACTGTTTTGGATTTTTTGTAAAGGTTTGGTCTTTTCTCGTTATTGAAGGTGTGGAGATATCAAAAACAGTTTCGCGTATTGAGATTGTACCAGTGAATGCAAAAAATAGTGAACCCGAGAAGCTTGATCCTTTGGTCACTGAGGTTTGAAGCTACGAGAAAATATTGGGTTGGGCACATGATGTTTAAGGGATATTGTCTTTGAACGGGGATGCTAGATGTTTGTCTGAAAGCTTATGATTGAAATTGCGGTGAGGGGCGTGTGCTTTAGGCGTGTGAGCTGTGACGTTGTTAAGCTTTGGTGGGGGAAGCATGAGGACGTGGACTGGAGGAGACTTCGGTGCATATGGTGTTTTTTGGAGGTACATGGCGTCTGGGGTGGTCTGTTTGAAGGGGGGCCGGCAAGATGCTTTTATGGCGATGCGTGAGGGGCGTGTGCTGAAGAGGTGATACTCGAGAGGTACAATGCTTAGGGGGCGTGATGATATTTGCTGTTTTGGATCTCTGGTGAAGGTTTGGTCTTTTCTCGTTATTGAAGGTGTGGAGATATCAAAAACAGTTTCGCGTATTGAGATTGTACCAGTGAATGCAAAAAATAGTGAACCGGAGAAGTGTGATACCTCGATAACTGAGGCTTGTGATATTGAAAAATGTTAGGCTGAGGTGGGTGATGTGGGGTGATGTCTTGCAAGGGGGCTGCTTTGGTGATTGCCTATCTTGAGGGGATTGAAGCGGAGGCTATCGTGCTTGTGGGCGCTCGTGATATTGGGAAGGGGCTTTGGTGAATGATGCCGTAAGGGCCCCCGTGTGCTGGAGGGAATTTGGTGCAGGGTATTTGTGTGGTGGATATGGAACAGTGTTTTGATGGGTGAGGGGCATGAAACTTGAGAGAAGTGTTATACTTGCGGGATGCATGTGTTTTGGTGGGGGTATCTTGGGGGATAAAGTGTGAGGATTGGTGATGCTTGAGAGGCATGATATTGGAGGATGTTGGGCTTTGGATATGCCTGAGAGCCATGTGCTGAGGCTATGATTTGGTTGGGGGGATACCTTGCTTGTGGTTGGGGGATGACAGGCGCGGTGTTTGAGGGGGTGGGGCTTTTGTGCCTTGGGGGCTTGGGGCGCATAGGTGGGGTCAAGGGGATCTCATGCAAAAAAGTGAAATTTATTGAATATTAGGATGAAGAAAAGATAAAGCGCTGCTTTTGAGAAGGGCGTTTTTCGTTCTATTGCTCTTTTCGTTCAATTGCTCTGGGATCATTAAACTTGGGATAAGCAAAAGGGTGCAGCGCAATTATTGCTAAAGTATGAAAATTTATAATGACAACTGTTCAGAAAATTTCTCAAAAAATTGAGCAGAAAACGGCTCAAGTGGCTCTTATTCCAAAGCTTATTCCTGTCTTTACTGGAAATGCCGATGTGCGAGCCGCTTGGGGAGGACGCGGTTCTGGAAAAACACGTTCTTTTGCTTTGATGTCTGCCGTGGTGGGATATCGCCATGGAATGGCTGGAGAACGCGGGATTATTCTTTGTGCACGGCAATTTCAAAATTCTCTTAATGAAAGTTCTTTGGAAGAAATTAAACGCGCTATCGAAGCTTATCCTTTTTTACAAGATTATTATGAAATCGGCGATAAATATATTAAGTCAAAAGATGGACGGATTGTCTATGTGTTTGCTGGGCTTGATCGCAATATCGCAAGTATTAAATCAATGGGGCGCGTTTTCCTTTGTTGGGTCGATGAAGCTGAGCCCGTGACAGAAACTGCTTGGCAAACACTTATTCCAACTTTGCGCGAAGAAGGAAAAGATTGGAATGCAGAATTATGGGTCACATGGAACCCATGCCATGAAAATGCAGCCGTGGAAAAGCGTTTCCGAAATGTCGATAATCCTCATATCAAAGGGGTGGAAATCAATTGGCGTGATAATCCGCAATTTCCTGAAAAACTCAATCGTGATCGAATGGACGATTTGCAGCAAAGACCAGAGCAGTATAACCATATTTGGGAAGGCGAATATCTCCAAGCTGTCCAAGGGGCTTATTATCAGAAATGTCTTCTCGAAGCCGAAATGGAAGGGCGGATTACAACTGTTCCACGTGATCCTTTGATGCAGGTGAGAATATTTTGGGATATCGGGGGAACAGGAGCAAAGGCCGATGCTACCGCATTGTGGGTGGCGCAATTTGTTGGACGGGAAATCCGAGTGCTCGATTATTATGAAGCCCAAGGACAACCTCTCTCAGAGCATGTGGGCTGGGTCTTTCAAAGGGGATATGAAAAGGCTCTTATGGTTTTGCCTCATGATGGCGCAACAAAAGATCGTGTCTATAATGTGAGTTTTGAAAGTGCCCTTCAACAAGCCGGTTTTCAAACCAAAATAATTCCTAATCAAGGAACAGGCGCTGTGAAAATGCGTATCGAAGCCGTAAGGCGGTTGTTTCCTGCACTATGGTTTAATCGTGAAACGACATGTGCGGGCAGAAAAGCGCTTGCTTGGTATCATGAAAAGCGCGACGAACAGCGCAATATCGGACTAGGGGCTGAACATGATTGGGCTAGCCATGGCGCCGATGCCTTTGGACTGATGTGTGTGGCTTATGAACAACCAAATGCTAAAGCGCGAAAAAAACCTTATCGCTCGTTTCACCATTCTCAAACTTCATGGATGGCTTTTTAATGAATAGTTCTACAGATTCTTCTTTTAATCAAATCGAAACGCTTGAAAATCAAGCTCTCTTTAAAAAACTCGTGGGTTGGTATCAGGATGATATTGATCATGTCGAAAAATGGCGAAAAAATGCCCAGGAAGATTACGATTTTTATAATGGACGGCAATGGAATGAGCAAGACTTGGCTGTCTTGCACGAACAAAACAGACCGGTGATGACTTTTAACCGTATTGCGCCTTTAATTAATGCCGTGATTGGGGCTGAGCGCAATAATAAAAGGCAAGTGCAATTTATTCCACGACAAGAAGGGGCTGCCTTTGCAAACCAGATTTTGACAGGGGCGGCTGAGTGGTTTCGTGATGAAGCTGACGGGGAATACGAAGATTCCGATGCTTTTCAAGATGCAATTATTTGCGGAATGGGCTGGACAGATACACGCCTTGATTATGAACAAGATCCGCAAGGAAAACCAATCATTGCACGTTTAGACCCGATGAAAATGGTGTGGGATGCAAGTGCTGTCAAGCCTAATCTCATTGATGCACAACGCTTATGGTATATTGATGAAAAACCCCTTGCTGTGGCGCAGGAAATGTTTTCCCATGTTCATTGGAGCGATCTTAATGCTGATTGGGTTAAACATCAGAGTTTTTTACATTCAACCAGCGATGGGATGACACAAAGTTATCAATCCGAGAGGGGGTATCAAGGAGAAGAGGGGAGCGGCTATCAACGTCCTAAAATGGTGACATTGGTAGAATGTCGCTGGTTTGAACGCGAGGTGGTTTATAAAGTTCTCGAGCCTCTAAGTGGAAAGTTTGTCGATTATTCAGAGCAGGATTTCCAAAATTTAAGCAAAACCTTTCCTCATGTCCAGGCAACAAGGTTGAACAGAAAAATTGTCAAACGGGCATTTTTAGGTAGAAAGCTTCTTGAAGCGCCTGATAAGCCCTTGGTTCCACCCAATCAATTGGGATGGGAGTGTATTACCGGTACTTTTGATAAGTTAAGCCGGCAATTTTATGGAATTGTTAAGCCAACAAAAGATCCGCAACGGTGGGCAAACAAATATTTTAGTCAAGTGATGCATTTGCTCAATAGCCAATCAAAAGGCGGAATTATGGCAGAACGCGATGCTTTTGATGATGATCGACAAGCCCTCGAGAGTTGGGCTAGAGCCGATAGTATTACTTGGTTGAAAAGTGGTGCTGTGTCTGGGGGAAGAATCCAACCTAAACCCGTGGCACAATTTCCGCAAGGGTTTTTCCAATTGTTTAATGAAGCAAAGAGCGCTCTCGAACAGGTGACGGGGTTGTCTTCTGAATTTATTGGGACGCGAGCTGTCAATCAGCCTGGCATTCTTGAACAACAACGGCGACAATCGTCACTTAATCTTTTAGCTTCCTTTTTTGATGGGTTGCGTCGATATCGGCAACGACAGGGAAAAATTATTCTCTATCTTATTCAAAATTATCTGTCCGATGGGCGGTTGGTGCGTATTGCCGGTGATGAAAATGCCCAGTATGTGCCGCTGACACGCGAAATGGTGACAAGCTTGGAATATGATATTGTCGTGGATGATGCACCAACAAGTCTTAATGAAAAAGAGCGTACTTTTGCACTGATCATGCAATTGCTGCCTTTGATGCAAAATTTTACAACGCCTGAGATTATGCTCGATCTCTTACGCTATTCGCCTTTACCAGCTTCACTTATTCATAAAATTGCGATAAAGGCGCAAAACTCTTTTCAAGAAGAGCAAAATGCCTCAGCGCAGATGGGGGATAATGTGGGGACAGAGCAGATAATGCAGATGTTGCAGACAGCAAAGGCTCAACAATAGGGTGCTTTGTCATGCGTGACTTCTGATAAACGCCATATATCATAAATTGCTTATCGATTTTCGTAGTGCATGGGCTCCCTTTTCTCAAAAGAACTGTTTTGTAGGGCAGGACTGTTGGGAAAAGCAGGGTGGAGAGGGAGTCTTGCCGTCATGTGGGGTGGAGAGCATTGGGGGGAATGCTGGTGCTAAATGATGAGAGAGCATTGAGGGGATAAATGCTTATGGGGCTGTTTTATCTGAAAAATTTGATTTTATTGTTTAAAAAAAGAGAAGGCTAATGTCATGGATCAAGAACACTTAACGCCGGCAGAACAAAACCAATTGAAACAAGATTTTCTGGTCTCAACACAAGAGGGAGAAAATGGTGAAATTGCAAGAGAAGAAAAAACTCTTGAAGATAATTTTCAAGGGCAAATGCTTCAACAACAGGACTCTTCGCAAAAGGCTGGAAAAGAGGTTCAAGGGGGAGAAGATGTTCCACCAGATCCACAAAAAGACTTCATGGGCTATATGCAATGGTTGGGAAAAACACTCCAAAAACAAGGGTTTGCACATGAAAAACCCCAAGATAAACCGACTGTTTGTGAAGCAGAACAGTTGCATGCATTTTATCAACAGTCTGTTGCCAGTGTTAAACAAAAGCATCATGATTTTGATCAAGCGGCTGATTTTATTTATGAAACGAGGGCTAAACAGTTGGCAGCTTGTGCTTCGCTCTATCCTGAGATGGCAGACCCCAAAAATATTGATGCGTTGATTGGTGATGAGTTGAAGCAGATCTTGCGCGATTGTGCGCAAAAAAATCAAAATCCGGCTGAAGTGATTTACACGATCGCACAAAAAATTGGCTACACAAATGTTCCGAATAACATGGGTGAAAATTTACAGGAAAGACACAATTCTGCACGTACTCTTGCTGCTTATAACGGTTTAACGCCAAATGGGCCGATTTCTTTGGATATGCTTGATAAAATGTCAGAAGCAGAGTTTAGCGCTTGGGTTGCTGATCCTAAAAATAAAGCCGCTTTTAATCGTTTAATGGGGGGAAGAGAATTTTAAAAACAAGAATGTGGCAGGTGTTTTTTGCGGGAATGTTAAGAGGCTTTTAGCGCAGGAGAATGCGGGGGAGTGTTTTTTGCGGGAATGTTAAGAGGCTTTTGGCGCAGGAGAATGCGGGGGAGTGTTTTTTGCGGGAATGTTAAGAGGCTTTTGGCGCAGGAGAATGCGAGGGGATTTCTCAAACACGGATGTGGAGAGGAGAGCTCTTATAAGGGGGAGGCAGACGCTAACAGAAATTAGATAAAACTCACAAACAACCTATTCACCATTTGAAATGAAATGTGGTGTTTTAACAACCGGCGCTTTGCCGGGTTTTTTATGTCAATAAAACTTTTAGAGGACAAAATGACTGTAACTTATATCGGACTTAATGACCCAATGGCAGTGCGCACATGGTCTAAATTACTAAACCAAGAAGTCTCAAAAGCACTTCCAATTGCACCGTTGATTGGAAATGATTCAAACAGTATCGTACAATTAAAAGATGAAACCACGAAAGCAAGTGGGGATGCTATTAGCTTTAATTTGCGTGTGCAGTTGCTAGGCGATGGGGTGAGCGAAGGGCAGACATTGGAAGGCAATGAAGAAGCTTTACAGTTTCTCAATGATCGCTTGGCAATTAATGAACTCGTTCATGCTGTGCGTGTCAAAAATGAGGGAACGATTGATCAACAACGAATTCTCCATGATTTGCGCACCGAGGCAAAAAATGGTTTGGTTGATTGGTATGCAGATCGTCTGAGTATGATGTTCTTCATTCAAGTTTGCGGGTATACCGCTAAAGCTATTAACTTTGAGGGACGTACGATTAATCTTAAACCTGTTCATTATGGTTTTAATGCGCCAACGGCACCAACCGATAAACGCATTTTGCGCCCTAATGGAAAAACAAAAGATGAAGATTTAAAAGAAAATGATACTTTTGATCTTGATCTGGTTGATAAAGCTGTTGAACGGGCTAAATTGGCAAATCCAAAAATTAGACCCGTGCGGATTGATGGGGAAAATGTCTATGTGCTTTATCTTCATCCAACCCAAGTGACGCAATTGCGAACCAATACAGATGCGGGGCAATGGCTCGACATTACTAAGGCAATCTATAGTGGAAGTCGTATCAAAAATCCGCTCTATGATGGATCTTTGGGCATGTATAATGGTGTGGTTTTGCGCGAAGCTGAACATATTACCGAAGGAGTCGAATCTGGGACGGCAAATAAAGCTGTACCAAATGTGCGTCGTGCTGTTCTGCTTGGTGCGCAGAGTGCTGTGATTGCTTTTGGTAAAGATCGAGGGGCGACACGCTATAAATTGGTGGAAGAACTCTTCGACTATGAAAGAGAATTCGGGGTCGCGGCAAAAACCATTATTGGTATGAAAAAAACTTGCTTTACCTTGCCAGGAAGTACGCAAGGGGCTCAGGATTTTGGCACTATCGTCATTCCAACTTATGGAGCACCCGCTTAAAGCGAACGCTTGCTCTCTTCCCCCAATAAGAGGGATCTGTTGGGGGAAAAATTTAAAATGCTTCCAGAAACAAGGACAGGCTTATGACCACTTTATCCACTGATCCCCAAAATCTAAACCTTACACATTCAGACCATTCTAAAACTTTTGCTTATATGGTCGCGCTTATTCAAGATGAAATTGACGATACAACAGCGGAATATTCCCTGCAAATTCAAGATTCAATTTTTACGGCTTTGCGTTTGTGTGAACGCGAACCCTTTTTCTTTAATGAAAAAAGAGAAAGGACGTTTAAAACACAAAGTGGTAAAACATGGTATGGGCAAGAAGAGGGAGTTTTTATTGAATCAGAAAAGAGTTTAGAGGGCGTCTTTTTAGCAACAAAGAATGTAACACCAACAAAGTTGTTCTTTAAGCCCTTGGAAGTGTTGCATCAACAATATGGTATGCATCCTGCGCTAGGAACGCCATTCTTTTATACGTGCCTTGATCAAAAAATAGGACTCTTTCCAACACCAGAACATGTGGAAGCTGTACAGCTTTCTTATGCTCCTGTTCATTTTGCCGATGAACAGCTGAAAGAGGATGATAACCCTTGGTTGATTTATGCTTTTGATCTTATTAAAGCACGAGCAAAATATGAACTTTATAAAAATATCCTTAAAGATCCTGAATATGCCGCCGTTTCTTTCAGAGATTTTCAAGAACAGCTTCAAGCTTTGCGCATTGAAACATCGCGCCGAAAAGGTTCTTCAAAGATTCGCCCAATGCGTTTTTAAAAAGGCTTTTTTCCAAATCGTTTATGGCTGGCGTTGAAGGTTGGTTTGGCACTGGTGGCTGGTTTGTCACTTATGGCTGGATTTGCGCGTTGGGTGTTGATGGTGAAGGGCTGGTGGATGGCGTTGGGGTGGCCATTATTGATGGTATCGTTTTTTTGGTGCGTTAAACAACCTAAGGTTGTTTATTTTGTTGAATTTTATGCCTTTAGAGTTTTAAGGGCTTTTGTGGTTTTTTATCCATAAGCCTTGGTATTTTGAATGGCACTGAGCTTTTCAAAGATTTTATGGGGGCTTTTGATGGCTCTTTCTCCCGTCATTGTGGGGGGTGATAGCGGGCAGTTGATTTTGGTTTGGCGCTGGTGGATGGCGTTGGGGTGGCCATTATTGATGGTATCGTTTTTTTTGGTGCGTTAAACAACCTAAGGTTGTTTATTTTGTTGAATTTTATGCCTTTAGAGTTTTAAGGGCTTTTGTGGTTTTTTATCAATAAGCCTTGGTGTTTTGAATGGCACTGGGCTCTTCAAAGATTTTATGGGGGTCTTGATGGCTTTTTTCCCAATCGCTGATTATCGACCCGATGTGGCGGATATCAATGGAATTTTTACCGATGAACTTGTTAATGTGCTCCCGGCTGATGGCTCCTATATCCCTATGCCAAGTTTTGAGCCTTTATCAGAGCCTTGTCCGGAGCCAATTTTAGGCACTCTTGCGGTTAAAACAAAAAATGGAGTTTCTATTATTGTCGGGACAAGAGAAAAAATCTACTTGCTTGATAATACAACAATGAACTGGAAAGATATTAGCCAAAAAGGAAAACCTTATCTGGCTAATGTTGATGCTCCGTGGTCTTTTGCTTTGTTTGGTGATTTTATCATTGCGGTGAATGCCAATGATAAACCACAAGTGATTGATATTAACCATGATAAAACATTTAGAAATTTAGGAGGAAATCCACCACAGGCAGGGATTGTTCGAATCTGGGGAGATTTCGTTTGTTTGATGAAGTTAACCGAGTATCCAAGAAGGGTTCATTGGTCTGGATTAAATGATGCTGAATTTTGGACCGTGGGGAAAAAAAGTTGTGATTATCAAGATTTTCCTGATGGCGGATTCGTCCAAGGGGCAACGGAGACAACAAATCCAATTATCTTTATGCGTTCTGCAATCTATGCCGGTTCTTTTATCCCTGGCTCTAAGATTATTTTTAGTTTCCAAAAAATCCACGATAAACGAGGCGCAAAAAATGCTGAATCAATTGTTTGTAGAGGCGATTTAGCATTCTTTGCCGATGAAGGCGGGTTTTATCAAATAACAAATGAGGGACAGATTATACCCATTGGGTTCGAAAAAGTCGATCGAACGATGACCGCAAAATCAAGGAAGGATAATCTGTACACTCTATCTGCTGCTATCGATGGGGTGTATAATCGTGTTTATTGGATGGTTGATTCTGATGAGAATCTTCATAAACGTATCTTGCTCATTTATGATTGGGGGTTGCAAAAATGGACAAAAGCTCTCGTCGATATCAAAATGATATTGCCTATTTTCTTAGCCGGAACAACCCTGGAAGGTCTTGATTTTGTGACTAAGAATATTGATGACTTGTCCTTTTCTCTTGATAGTAAAGCTTGGAAAAATGAATCGCCTATTCTGGGGGCATTTGATCAACAGGGGAGACTGGGTTCGTTTTCTGGGTGTCCTATGGCTTGTGTCGTGACATCACAAGAAATGGGACAGACAAATGGCATGATAACACGAGTGAAAAATATTATGCCTCAAGTCAATAGTGGAAAGTTTTATTTGTCTGTGGGAATGCGCTTTCGACAATCTCTTGAAGAGGAAACTGTTTGGTTGCCAGAAAAACAGCCCTCTTATAATACTGGACAAATTCATTGTCGTGCAAGGGCACGGTTTTATCGCTTTAAATTGCGCATTCCTGAAGGGGTGAATTGGACTCATGTCACTGGATTTGATGTGGAATTGACGCGGGCCGGCATGCGATAGGCATGCCCTTTTGTAATACCATGCGATAGGCTCAAACCTCTATTATTAAAGAACAAATGCCCCATAGGCTTCCCAAGCCTTTATAAACAAAGGCACAATGCGATAAGCTGTGTCTTTATAATATGAAGAACAAGGTGGTATAATATGAAGAACAAGGTGGTGCGTTATGTTTCATGCTTTTCTGCGATAAAGGAAAAATAGGCTGCACAATGGTTTATTTTTATAAAGAAAAAAGTTCCCCCTTTGTTGTGACAAAGGGATGATGGGGCTTTTTTTCTTTTATTGTGCGGGGGGCATGGAATGCGTGAAATGCGTAGGGATGCGTATTGCTCAAATGAGGGAAATGACAAAGCTAAAAAAGCTAAAATTATGATACAAGAGAGTCAAGATTTATATTCTGCTTATCTGACAGAGCAGTGGCCATGGGAAAAAATAGCTCCCTATCAAGAGGCTCTCAATGCTGCATTGAAAAAATATGTTCAGCGCTTTCCGGATGATGTTTGTCTGGAAAAAATTGCTGAAGAAATCGCTACAGGACAAGCACAATTGTGGCTGGTCTTAAAAAATAAAATCCAATTTAGTGCTTTTGCAATTACCAAAGTTGAAATAACCCATACGGGAAAAAAATGCGTCGTTCTTTCTGATCTTGCTGGAGAGGGAGGGCTGAAATTGGTCAAGTTGATTGATGAAGTCGAAAAATGGGCGCGAACAATTAATGCTGAAGAAATGCACATGTTTGGAAGAACTGGATGGGCGAAAAAGCTCGCTCATCACGGATATTCTCGTAATCTTATTCAATATAGAAAGGTTCTGAACCCATGAGTAGAAAAACCACACCTCAAGTGCAAACAACAACACAAACAAATGCTCCACCTGCTTGGGCGGCTGATATTCTTAAACAAGCCAGTGCTGATGCACTTGGACTTTATAATAAAGGAATTGGCGGAAACGTTTATCAGGGAGACAGAGTCGCTGGTCTTAGCAATATGACAAAAAATGCGCTGACCGGTTTACAACAAGCAGCAGGGCTTTATAACAATCCAACGGTAACGCAATGGTTGAATGCCCCAACCAACAGCGCTACAAATCTTTCCGGTATGGCTAAGGGAAGCTGGATTGGAAGCAATAGCAAATTTAATACCGCATTGCAAAATGCTCTGAATAAAACGTCCGATGCAATTAATCAATCGATGTCGGGAGCAGGACGTTATGGTTCTGGGGCTCATACTGGTGTGCTGGCCGATGAGTTAGGCGCCTTGGCAACAAATGCTGCAGCACAGCAATATAATCAAGATATTAACAATATGATGAATGCAAACCAGATGATTGATCGCTCTCAGAATGATCAAGTTAATGCGGCAAATAGCTATTATCAAGGACAGAGTAACGTGCAAAGCAATGCTTTGAAAGGGGGTATGATTCAAGATATAAACCGCCAAAATGTCTTAGATGCTGAACGCCAAAAATGGTCAGAAAAAGATAATCAAGATTGGAACCGATTGCAAAGTTTGTTACAGGTAGGAACACAGGCTGCTGGAAATTACGGAACGACTTCAGGAAAATCCACGACAATGCCTTCTGTGACAAAAGATCCATTGCGTGATGCGCAGCAAGTACTTGGATTGGTTGGAGGAATTTTAGGGCTTTGTGATGTGAGAGCAAAAGAAAATATTATCCCTGTGGGGCAGAAAAAGGGATATCCACTTTATACCTTTAATTATAAGGGAAATCCACAACGTTATCAGGGCGTTATGGCGCAAGACGTGTTGCGTGTGAACCCTGAAGCTGTTTATGTCAATGCGAAAACAAAGTTATTGCATGTTGATTATGACAAAATAGGACTGAAAATGGAAAAAATGAAAGGGGAGAAAATACCGGCGTCTAAAAATAAAATTGCGGCTTTCTTTTCTTCATTTTTTGCTCGCTTTCCCTTTTTGAAAAAAGAGTATCTTCTATGAGTTCGATTTATGATTGGTCAATTGTTGCATCAGAAAATGCTTATGTCGACGAGAATATAAACTGGGCAGAAGGGCAACCACCAAGCACAGTCAATGATAGTGCTCGCGCTATGATGCAACGCATCAAAGAATATTTGTTGGATAATGGGGGCGGGATTGAAACACAATTTACTGTCGATGTGAAAAATGAGAGAACGTCACTTCGTTTGGCAACAAAGTCTTTTTTTGAGACTTATATGGATGGCATTGTTGTGCGCTTTAAAGCACAAGGCGTCAACAGAGGAATAACAAATATTTCTTTAAATCAATTGCTACCACGACCAACTTATATGGCAACACCAGAGGGTATTATGCCTTTAAAGGGTGGAGAAATTCAAAAAGGGGGGCTTTATGAAGTCGTCTATACGCGTGATATTGCCGGAAAAAATGCTGATGGCTGGTTTTTAACCAATCCTACTATAAAACTTCCTGAAATTCCGCCCTTTCCTCCTTTGCCTGAAACTTTTTCTTCTGGATTTATCGGGACTTTTGCTACAGAAAAAATACCCTCTGGATGGTTACTGTGTGATGGTAAAGAATATTCGCGAAGGAACTATGCCAATCTTTTTGCTGTTTTGGGAGAAACATGGGGAAAAGGAGACGGGAGAACAACATTCAATGTTCCCGATTTGCGTGGAATGTTTTTACGGGGGCTCGATAGTGGAAAAGAAATTGATAAAGGACGTCGCTTGGGAAGCCGACAAGAAGAGTCTTTTCAATCCCATACCCATGAGGGAAAAACAGATTCAACAGGTAACCACCAGCATAGTTATCCAAAGATTGAAAAAAAGATTCTATACTACAATAGCGGGACTTATACAGAGGATGTCGCTATGGTGTCTTGGACTGGTTGTTTGACAGCTCCTGCGGGAGAGCATGAACATAAGGTCTTGTTGCAAAAAACAGGGGGAGATGAAACACGCCCCGTCAATATGGCGGTGGTTTATGCTGTCAAAGCCTGAGAATGAAAGCTGTGTGAGAGAAAGATAAAAATGCTAAAATGTTTGTTATGAAAAAAAGTCTTATTGAATATAAAGTCTTATAGAATATATTGTGTAGAAAGTTTTGAGGCGCTTTAGAAAAAACTTAACTCTCTTTATTTTTTGTGCTGCCTTTGTTGGATGTCTAAAGGTAAGTTTGCCTATTGTTCTTTAGAGGATCAAGACAGTGATTATTGAAGGTAGGGGGAGAACAAAAAAACTTTCTTTATTCATGGCGTTTTTTCTGAAGAATCAATATTTTAGCTCAAATGCCTCTCTTTTGTGATATCGTGATCCATTATTTCAAGTGCTGGGTTTAAACCGCTGCTGTGCGATGACAAAAAGCCCCTAAATAATTTTATCCTATTATACTGTAAAACACTGTCATTAAAACACTATTATTGAAGGTGGTGATATCAGTAAGATAGCTTAAAGTATTTAATACATTAGCAAATGTTCTGGGGAGGATTTGCTTGGTTAAGTATTATGCAAGTGAATCATATAAGTGAGCAGCAGACGGAATCCTTTCAGAGGAGTTGGATTGTTTACAAACCGATGTAGGGCTAAAATCTTCGTCCTTTGAGGTGGTGGGAAGAGGTCAACGGATATGTTTATTTAAAGCGAGAAAAGGCAAAATGGAGCGCTTTCTTTTTTTAGCGTGTAGGAAAAAAGCCACTCTTTGTTTTCAAAATGGACGCACTGTTGGCAAGAGCAGCAGGTTGGCGATGCGTTGTAACGTATGGTGAGGCATTGAACTCTCTGAGATGGCATTTTGTGCTTATCAGGCAACTTCTTGAAACAGGATGAGAGTGATACGAGAAAATCTATAAGACAATAGTTTATCCCGTTGTGTTGTAAAATACCATTGTTTGAGATGCGGTTAAAATTTTATGCATGGGGTGTTTTTCGTCTGTGCGTATTCCTAACGCAGCATTTTTTGTAGAGTAACTCTGGACAGGGGATACATTACAAGGATGCGTTTGAAGGGGGAAGCCAAGTCAAATCTGTTAGATAAGAAGCCAGATTGTTTACAAACCATTGTTTATTGATTGCCATTATTTAAAGACCGGTGTGGGCTTTGTCCTTGTGGGAAAGGTTGATACAGCATGCAAGGTGATATGCATTTCTCTTTGGTTTTAGGTGGTAAAATCATCATTTTAGGTGGAAAACAGAGTATAATCTAAAAAAATACCTTGTAAAAATTTTCGATGAGGAAATTTTTTTCAAAAGCTTTTCATATGGTTTTCTGAGAAATGCAAGAGCCGTACAACGAAAAAAGAGATGCAAATGCCTTAATAACGCGTTTAGCTTATCAAAAAGGGGGATATAATGGCACTTTTTCCATTTTCTATTGCTGATATTGATGATCCGGAATGTATTCGTGTGGTTCTTTATGCTAGCGGAAGAATGGGACATGCTCCTTTAAACGCATTGTTGAAGAAAGCATATGAAGATATTACAAAAATTGCAAAGCGCATGGATGCTTTAGAAAAAAAATTAAATGCTCTAGATCTTACCAATGTCGAACAGAAAAAAAATGAGAAAGAAGAGAAGCAAGACAGTATTAATAGTGTTGTGAGTGGTGGAATAACGACACCAAACAGTTTTGTGAGCGCACCAGAAATTAAAACAGAATCATCGTCCGCTGGAGACATATTTTTTTCTCCAATATACGAGGCGCCAAAAATAGACTACAGCTCTTTTATTTCAAAATTTACAGTACATAAACCGCTAGAAATACACAGTAGTGTTACTCAAAACATCAGTGTTGAGCATTCTAGAGGGATTTCTTCTTTGTTAGATAAGGAAAAATAGAATAGAGTGATCATAACAATATGTATGGGGTGAAGCTATAGATCAGATAAACCTAATTTATATCTTCGGTGGAGCCTGGAATTGCACTCTGTTTGAGATGTTAAAAAATGGTAAAAATTGATAGAGAAGCGTTGTTGCTGGATAAGTTGATCATGCGTTGTTGGGGAGAGTAGGGCGCATATTGAAATCTAAGGGTAAGTTTTTAAAGCCTACAGAGCAAGGAGCCATGCCCAAATAGAAACGCATGGCAAAAGAAGCTTTAAAAAGATAAAAAATCTTGCAATCATTTTAAAAAGCTTTTGGATAGAGCGTTTGATGATTTTAACTCTATAAATAATTTGCGGTTTTTACGCTTTTTTAAAAGAGAAAAAGTGCAGTTCCTCGCAATTTTAATTTGTTAAAAATCCCATAAAAAGAAAATGTTAATTGCCAAAAGGACAAAAGCAGAAAAATGCCTATAAAAAAATCATGCGTATCGTTGTGTCTTTTCTTATAAAGAAGAGAAATGCTGTACTGTTGGAGCAGGCTTGAAGGCTAACGTTTTACTTGTTTTCTTATCAGACAAGATTGTACAAGCGGTTGTTGATTTGTCTTATCCTGTTTATGCTGTAAAGACTGTCCTTTCAGGTGTGATGATATAAGGCAAGTCTCTTTGTAAGAGCTTCCATGATACAAAAAGTGTTTTTTAAAGGGCGTGACAAATATTTAAGGCAGGCTTATTTGTTGAGCTTTAAGTTTAAATCAATCACATGTGAGAAAGCCAAATGGACCCCACTGCAATCTGGGCTGTTGATAAATCAGATTGGGTGAAGAATCTTCATCTTTTGAAGTGGTGGATGCAAGTCAAGAAAAACCCGCTTTTACAAGCGTAAAAGAACGGGTCTTATTATAATTATGGACTTAAATCATGTGTGTTTTTTCATGGATTATATTGAGATAAAGCTACAAAGTATTTTGATTTATTTGATACGTTTTTATTTTAGAAAGTGTATTGTTATAAACAGCTCTCCTCAATACGAATGTATCATTATTTATACTCTTTTTGGATATTTTTATAAATATAATTAAAAAGCTTGCAATACTATACGTTTTGTGTATAAGTATTTATTATTGATTTCTTTTGTATTTTATTTAGTTATATCTCTATTCATAAGCCGCGCCTTTAAATGGTGCGGCTTTTTTTACTTTCTAATAACAGGGGCGCTATATATTTGTTATTGAGATGGCTTTGGATATTTTTCTCATTATTGTATTTTGTGATTTCATTTTGCAGTGAAATCTTTAAATTCTTGTGTGTTTTATCCCAATAGGGAAGATTCAAATAAAAATGCAGGCGTCTGGTTTCGGTTTCTTTGCTTTGGTTGGGGGGGCGTTGAATAGTTAAAGAATCTTTGTGATTGTTTGACGGAGAATGATATGAGGTGAAGCATAAAATGGTGGCGCATTTGAAGGGCCATTATCATACATGCCAGCATGGTCAAAAATGCAAATGTGTCTTTAACAGTGTTTGTTGATCTCGATTAGAAAGTCCATTCTTTTTTTGTTAGGAGTTTTACATCTATAATCTCTTATCTTGTTTTAGCGACTGCTTTTTGAGGGGGCGGTAATAGAAGGCGTATAAGATTTTATATATGAAGTGTTTGTGTGGTGAATAACGGTAAATCCATTGAGCACTCCCATCTTTACGCTTATGTAGAGGCAAGCCCGCACCATCATTGTATTTGCTCGCTCCCAATATTACGACAGCCTTGGTTCGTGAGATGCTTCATAAGAGCCATATGCCTTTCTTATACAGTTTTTAATCCACATGCCAGTTCCGCTTGTAACTTGTAAGCGACATGGTTTTGGTTGATTTAACATAAACAGGTTTGGAATGAGAGAATCCTATGGTGTTCGGGTTTCTCATTCAACGTGCAAAACAATAAATACTCTTTATAAATCAATATGACATGTCTTAAAGAAGACGAATTGTTTATAGATCCGCATGGATGAAGAATCTTCGTCTTTAAAGGTGGTGAGAGAAAATCATCAGCCCTATTTTTTCATAAAGGGCATGAGAAAAGTGTTTTACAAGAATTTTATACGATAAGAATTATACGGTAAAAAAGAGCGTCTTTTGACATAAGAGTCTTGATCGTTTGCGGCTATAACCTGTATTGTGTACACAGATACTTCTATCATTTTTTGCTGTAAAAGCTTCTCTTGGGATATTAAAGGGTACAATCTTTATGGAA
This sequence comes from Bartonella sp. AP11XZML, assembly GCF_042196445.1. NCBI lineage: Bacteria > Pseudomonadati > Pseudomonadota > Alphaproteobacteria > Hyphomicrobiales > Bartonellaceae > Bartonella > Bartonella sp. AP11XZML. The sequence goes on along the minus strand of NZ_JBHIQF010000065.1, from coordinate 14,355 downwards.
AAAAGAATCCGAGCAAGACAAAAGGCTTATTTCAAAAGATTATATCGCAAGATTGCTTTTGTTTGCATAATACTTTTTTGTATAGTGTTTTTGTGTTTTGTTGTTGCAAAGGTGGTTAGTTATTTTTCTTCTCATAAAAAAGTAACACAACAAGCACCCGTTGAATTGGTTATTCCTGTTTTTGATCTACGCGTATATTGCAAGGAAATTTCTGCCTCCGTTATGCCCGATATGAAAAGAGAGGTTTATCAGCATTGTCTTAATTTGGAAAGTGAGGCCTATTTTGCTATTCGTGAAATGTGGGATAAGCTTTCTGATAGTGCTAAAAAACAATGTTTGACGAGGGTCCGTCCTGGGGATGGAAATTATTTTCTCTTACGAGACTGTTTTCTGAATGAAAGAGAAAATAAAACAGGCAAAAGGCGCAATTACTTTTAAGTTTTTATATGGAAAGTTAAAAGGATGCGAATTTTGATAAAAAGATAAAAGCCTCTTAAATGACTATCTGCCTCATGACCAATAGCAGCTTGATTTATTTATCTTGTTATATCGCACTTCTTATTTAAGGTGTGGCGACATAAGGTATGGATGGCCTCCTTGAAATGTTTAAGGGGGCGTGGTGGAGTTTCAGGAGGATTTGTTGCGCTTTTTTAAGGGAAATAACGAGTGTGGGAAATCCATTTCGTGATGGTTTTGGTGAATGGTATAATCATCATGAAATGTATAAAATTTATAAAGCAAGTTCATCTTTATGGTTTAAACAAAGAATAAGCCGGTACTATCTCACACTTTGCTCGCTCCCAATGGTGCTCTCGACAACCCTTTAGCCTTAGAGACGGTTCATAAGAGGCACTTTTAGTCTTTTTATCGTTTTTACTCCACGCAGGTTTTCCCACATGTAACATGCAAGAAAAAGAGATTGATTCAACAGCAAACAGATTGAGGATGAAAAATCCTACGGTATTAATTTTCTTACTCAACACAAAAAATATAAATTATCATTACAAATCAATTTAGTGTATGAATTTTATAAGTATTTTCATTGTTAACAGACCAGTGTGATTTGAGAACCTTCATTCTTTGAGGGTGTAAGTCAATAGACATGACAAAAATGAGTAAAAAAACATTCCTTTTATAAACATTTACGGCTTCTTCATGCGTAAAGCGCTGTGCTGGGTTTAAAAATGTGCTTGTTTTATAATTCTAGTGTTCTTTATCAGAAAATTCCTTATCAGAAAAGATAAGTAAGGAAATACGTTAGGCCATTCTTATTGATAGGCTTTGAGGAGGGTATTTTTTTGAGAAGAAGCTGATTTTTAAAAAAGTGTGACATATTGGTCGTTTTTTTCATAATTTGATATTTTTTTGTATTTAAATATTTTGTTTTTAAGCTCAATTTGTTATAAATAAAAACTGTGATTAACTTAAAAACTCTATGGGTTAAAATAAAAATTGATAGTATCATTGACTTGTTTGGGAAAGAAGATTGATCTCTTGGTGATTATAGGGCTTGAATAATACTTCGTGTTAATCTATCTATAAAAGTTAAGAGGTTTTGTGAGGCGATCGTGGATTATCGCTCGCAAGGGGTTGCTTTAGCGATGAAGAGAGGCTATATTTATAAAATAAAGAGGTTCGCGCAGTGACTCGTTGGGATGGAAGTGCTTGTGAGTTAAATGCACGAGGGGGTAGAGAATATCGGCGTTTTTAGGAGCGGTGGTTTTAGAGCAAAAAAGGAAGCTTCTACTATTCTCTGGCAGGAATTTTTTCTTTGTCAGGTGTGTTATATGTGTGTTTTCCTTTTTGTTTTCCACAAGATAATTATTTTTTTAGTGAAATATGGTTTATTTTAAAAAAAACACTTGGCATTTTACGTGAACATCATTAGGTTTCTGCTGTTTGACAGAGAAAAAGGGAATTTTTGATTTACGATTTCCCTGCTGTTTTGTGATTTTCAAGAAAATATATGCTTTTATCAATATCAGTAGGGTTCGTTTGAGTGAAATAAACGCGGATAGCTTGATAATCGTATGTTAAACATGATCAGCATTATCAAAAGATAATGTAATGAGGAAGCGTCAATTAAGACACACATAAGACAAACACTCCAAAAAGGGATAAAGATGAGGCCACAACAAAATAGACGGGTACGCGGTCGCAATAATAACAATAATGGTAATAACAATAATAATCGTCGCGGTCCTAATCCGTTGTCTCGCAATTATGAAAGTAGCGGTCCGGATGTTAAAATTCGCGGGAATGCTCAGCAAATTGCCGATAAATACATAAGCCTTGCGCGTGATGCACAAGGTGCAGGCGATCGTGTTATGTCGGAAAATTATTTACAACATGCCGAGCACTATTTGCGTATTATTTTAGCAGCAGCTGGGCAAATGTCTCAATCGGTTCGGCGTGATGAAAATCGTGGTGATGAAAACGAAAATCGTGATGAAAACAATGGGCAAGAATGCGGTGAAATAAATCTTGATGGTGAAAAAAAGGATGCTGTCGAGGGTGATACAGATGTATTACAAATGTCGTCGCAAAAAAATGGCAATGGCCAATATGATAAAGCGCAAAATGGGGATGCGCGTGAAAACGCTTTAGAGGCTCTATCGGATGAAAAAACAGATCAAGAGCACTGCCTCTCTGAGAAAAATGTTGAACCTGTCAAAAAAATACGTCGTTCTCCTCGTCGACGTACTGTACGGACTCAAGATGAATCATCTCTTGAGCTTTCACTTACAACAGCAGAAAGCTCTAGCAATGGAGATGCATCAACAGCAACAAAAACAGCAACAAAAGAGGATTCTTCTTTGCCTGGATTAGGTGAGGGGATACAGAGAAAACCACGCCGTCGCCGAGTGGTCAATCTTGAGGCAGAGGAAAATGTTTAAACCTGAAGGGTGCTGTGTAAGCGCGCTTATGTGGTGATGTTATTGGTATCATGATAATAAATTATAATATGCTCAAGAAGCTTCTTGCGCTTTCCTTGAGTTTTCACGGGGCTGTATTGAGACTTAACGAAGGCTGTTGACAGAAAAGATTGCCTCTTTGCTGAGATTTAAGTAAGGGGATACAGGGGAAGATGCGTCGTCGCTCAAGTGGTCAATCTTGAAGCAGAGGGAAATGTTTAAACCTGAAGGGGGCTGTATAAGCGCTTGTGGTGATGTTATTGGTATCATGATAGTAAATTATAATATGCTCAAGAAGCTTCTTGCGCTTTCCTTGAATGTTCACGCGCAGTATCAGGAACTTAACCAAAGGGTGTTGACAGAAAAGATTGCCTCTTTGCTGAGATTTAAGTAAGGGGATACAGGGAAAGATGCGTCGTCGCTCAAGTGGTCAATCTTGAGGCAGAGGGAAATGTTTAAACCTGAAGGGTGCTGTATAAGCGCTTGTGGTGATGTTATTGGTATCATGATAGTAAATTGTATATACTCAAGAAGCTTCTTGCGCTTTCTTTGGATTTTCACCGGCAGTATTGAGACTTAACAAAGGGTGTTGACAGAAAAGATTGCTTCTTTGCTGGGATTTAAGTGAGGGAATACAGAGAAAACCACATCCGTGTATTTTAAGAGGCAGTTCTTTTATGAAGAACGCAATGTCGTTGTTTTATTTAATTCACACTTATATTCAATGTATTCATGCCCATTTCGCACTGGTGTTCATGAATTCTATCATGTGAAATCCATCGGTTATCTTTGCTTAATAAAAGATGTAAACTGGGCGTTATTGCTTTAATTTTCAATGTTGCAACAGTTCTTCTTTTGATACCTGATCATTCATAAGAGGTATTTTATTCATCCATTTCCTTGCTGGGATATGTAAAGAAATGATTTTGATTCAGTTTCTTACGAACAGATTTGAAAGGGAGAATCTTACAGTATTTGAGATTCTCGTTTGACATGCAAAATAAATCATCACTATAAATTAATATGTTGAATTTTTGCACTCAAGAAGAGGTATTTCTTGCACGTTTATTAGCTTTTCCCAAGTGATGTCATTTTCTTAAAATGGGAATGCGTTGACAGAAAGGTTTCTTCTTTTCCAAGATTTAAGTGAGGGGATACAGTAAAAAACGCGCCGTCGCCCGTGTGGTGAATATTTAATGCTTATCACATTGATTTATAATAATAATTCATTGTTTTGAATGTTAGGTGAGAGCCCCTAAGCCCCTAGAATTCTCTCATTTCCAAATTTGTTCCATGTTGAATCAACAAAAAACATTCGCTTGCACGTTGCAAACGGGGAGAGCCCGTGTGGATAAATTTGTATAAGAAAGGAATAAAAATGGCTCTTATGAACTCTCTCTCTAGCGCCAAGGGCTGTGGGCAACATCCACGAGTTGGCAAAGCGTGTGATAGTGTCGGCTTGCAGAAAATGTTTAAACCTTCAGAATGCTATGTTAAGCGCTTATTGATGTTAGTTTTCTTAATGGGGCATTATCTTCGAACTCTCTTTTGTTGTTTCAACAGAAAGAACGGCGATTAGAGCACCGGTATGATAATTGTAAATCATAAATTTTGTTTGTCCATCAGGGGTTAAAACTTTCAGTACAATATTGTGTTCTGAGAGGCTTTGCGACAAAATCTGTGTTTTTTCCGGTAGAGAGAGCGTATGATGGATAACGTGTGGGTTTTTGCTGGGAGAGGAAGATAACTCGGTTTGTTTTGGCGCTGATCCGGTTGTTATCACTTTATAAACAATTAAAAACAGTACGGTTAGAATAAGGAAAAGCGTTATTAAAACGGAAATAATCATTAAACCCATAAGTTTTTTTCTCACTCGTTCTACGGCAGGGTCTAAAGGGAGATCTTGAGGCAGAGAATTTTGCTCTGTGTGATGGTCTTTTGAAGGGTGCATTCGCTTATTATCCATCATGTCTTTCATTGATTATTTTTTTGAGATCTGATGGGTTTATGCTTTTAAAGTTTTTTGTGCAAGAGGTTTGTGGAAGAAGAATGTAAAAGAGGAAGCGATGTTGGTAAAATATCTTCTTTGTGTACTGTAGACAGCTTGTCCTTTACGTTTTGGCTTTTAAGCAGGAAATTTCCATGGTTTGTTACAGACCAGATCAAGTTTACTTCTTGTTGATGTAAATTGGGGTGTACGTTTATACATTGAGCAAAAATTTGTTGTCCATAAAGTGCAAACTTTTTTGTGGACGGTACCATGGCCTGTTCACAAGCTTGAGCCGTTGGATAGATTTTAACCATTGTATTGTTCGAATAGCAACTATTAAAATCATCTGTACATGAAACTAATAAGAGGATAAAAACAAGGGGATTCATCAATTATTTTCCAAATGAGAGGTTGACAGAGCGGACTGCAATTTGTCAGCCTAGGGGCTTCTTCACTGTTAAACGCTTTCAAAGTTTTTTAGTTCCCCTTTGAGATGCGTTTTCCCCTTTGAGATGCGTTTTCCCCTTTG
>NZ_JBHIQF010000065.1:0-8666 GCF_042196445.1 Bartonella sp. AP11XZML | reverse complement strand
TTTCCCCTTTGAGATGCGTTTTCCCCTTTGAGATGCGTTTTCCCCTTTGAGATGCGTTTTCCCCTTTATAGTGAATTAATCAAAGTCATTGGCTTGCACGTCATAAAAGGGTGTGTGGGGGCTTTGTATCAATGAGAAATATTTGAAAAAAAGCCTAAAATGCCTCTTATGGACGCTCTCAAAGGTCAATGGCTGTTGTAACATGAGAGACAAATGGTATGATGATGCTCAGCTACTACTTTTATGAAGTGAAAAGGGGCATGAAGGTAAAGAAGGATATGGCGCAAAAAGGGGCGGGTTTGATGGTTCACTTTACGGGGCTGGGGGCTATTATATCTTATTTACAGATACTGTTTTGAAATGAGCGTGGATGCGCTGGGAAATATTAAAAAAGTGCGTGAATGAAAGACATAAGTGTATTCTGTTTTAGAATGTCCTATTGTAACTGAAGAGGATATCTCCATTAAAGAATGCGATAAATAAAAGCATAAAATGTGTAATTTACATCAATTAATTGTCGTTGTCGTGGAGGCTTTAAGCCCGTAAAGCTGAAGAATGATGATGGATGTTAGCTTTACTCCTTGAAATTGCATATTATGCCAAAATAAAATTATATGCGCATTGCGAAAATTACACAAAAAGAGATGGGTAATAGGCTCGCTTTTATTTGGCATAGTAAGAGTTGAAACGGTTTGCTCTTTATCGTTTTGGTTTCTGTTTTAAAATATGCCGGTTATATGAGGGATGGAAGTTGATTGACAGCGGGAATGGATTTGTGGCTTTCAGTTCTCATCGTTAAGGTTTTGCGGAACTATTGGGGGACTATAGAGGTTGGTTTAAAGAGGTTGGAAAATATCTTTGTGCTTAATAAACAGATGAGACATTTTGCTAAAAAAGGGGAAACTTCTCTTGTTCATTGTTTAAAATGCTCTTTTAAGAAAAAATATCAAAATAAGTATCAGGAACAGAGAGGCAATAGACAATTCCTTCTTGTGTCAATTTGAGGGAAGCTGAACCATTCACGGAAATGGGAACGATTTTTTCGAGAACGGCACTACCAAAACAGGCTTTTTTATTGTTTGTGGGAGGGATGCCGGATTCAAAATTTTCATGCCACGTGATGATAAGTTGCGTTTTGCCATTCAGTTTTGTTTCAATTTCACAGCGTACACAGATGCTCCCCTTTTCTTGGGAAAGGGCTCCAAAAGAAAGAGAATTGACAATCAGTTCATGAAAAGCCAAACCGATATGCAAAGCGGCATTGGGAAAAAGATAAGGATCGACGCCTTCAAGTGAAAAACGTTCTGTTTCTTTCATAAAATAACCTAAAGCCTGCGTTTGGACCAATTCGCGAAATTGAGCACCGCGCCAATCGGAATCAGTGATCAGATCTTGAGAATGAGAAAGAGAATGAAGACGACCTTGAAATTTTCGTAAAAAAACCTGAAGAGATTCAGTATAGCGGGCGGTTTGGCTGGCAATACTTTGAATGATCGCTAGAAGGTTTTTAGAACGGTGACTGACCTCGCGAAGAAGGATTTTAAGCACTTGTTCACGGCGGCGTAAGCCGGAAATATTGACACCGGTGGTGATAATCCCAATAATGTCTTCGTTATCATTGCGGTGGCAATCAATAGAAAATTTGTACCAAATCTCTTGTTTATTTGTATCTTCAAAACGTGCTTCAACAGTTTGCATTTTGCCACTGGCTAAAACTTGCAGTTTGATGGTTTCCATATTGTCTGCAAGGTCAAGCGAAAAAAAGTCGCTGTCACGACACCCAACCCGCCATTTATTGTGCAAATGGTGTGGCAAGTTTTCAGCCCATAAATAAACCAGATTTGTTGCCTGATAGAGAACGCAAATATCAGCACCACGAATCGCTTGCATGAGCGCACTCATATGAGATCTATCCATGGGAGGCTTTGAAAGAGGCGTAACGATCATAATTTTAAGATGTTACCCTGTTCTAAGCCGCTTTAGAAGCATTCTCTTGAAAAAATAAAGCTTGGGAAATAAGCGCTTTCACCATATCAGGGTTAAAAGGTTTGGTCACTAAAAAAGTTGGTTCTGGACGCTCGCCAGTGAGAAGCCTTTCGGGAAAAGCCGTGATGAAAATCACCGGTATACGGTCATTTTTCAAAATCTCGTTGACCGCATCAATCCCTGAACTGTTATCGGCTAATTGAATATCAGCCAAAATCAACCGTGGTTTTTTCTTATGATACATGATGACAGCTTCATCACGCGTGCGCGCTATTCCTACAACATGATGACCTAGGCTTTCTACCATTTGCTCAATATCAAGTGCAATAAGAGGTTCATCTTCAATAATCATGACTTCAGTGGCAATTTGTTGAGAAATATCAATGGATGCTTGGTTGAGAAGCTTGCGAAATTCTTTTGTATCCAGATTCATGATTTCGCTGGCGTCTTGTTCATGAAATCCTTCAACGGCAATGAGCAAAAATGCTTGGCGTGCACGGGGCGTGAGATAGGATAATTTGGCACTGGTTTTTTGTTCAAGACCAAATTGGGGCAGGGGCTCAGGGATGTTTGGTGTGGTTTGGTCAAAAAGATGGCAAAAAAGCCAATAGGTACCAATTCGGTCAGTGGAGGCTTTGGGAAAAATGGAGATGTCGGCAATGAGTGCTTCCAACATCGCTGAAACATAGGCATCGCCAGAGGATTGGCTACCGGTGACAGAGCGGGCAAAACGTCGAAGATAGGGAAGATGCGGGGCAATGCGCGTTGATAATGACATAATTTATAACTCCTTTGACCTTTCAAGCATTTTGTTGGTTGAAATTCTCAACCGATAAAAAAGTTCCTTGATTTGTATGGAACTTTTTACCGGCAGCTATATTTACAACCATAAGGCGAAAAATTCTTCGCGGTGCTACTAGTAATATATGGATTAGGGGGATGAAAAATGAACGACCGTGATGAAAAAAATCTCACCACACAATTTAGAGTTGGAGATGATCTTCTCGGGGTCAATAGCGAAATAGCACGGAAGTTACGTCAATTTTACATGGAAATTCAAGAAGAAGCACTGCCACGGTGTTTGCTTGAGCTTTTAGAGAAGTTGGAGCGCGCAGAGCAATTTGGCTTAAACAATGTGGAAAAGGTTTGAATCCTTTATGTCAAAGTGCGCGAAAAACTTTAAACAAGAACTCCTTTCTGTGTTGCCGGCTTTACGAGCTTTTGCTGTTTCTTTAAGTGGCAAGCACGATAAAGCCGAAGATTTGGTCCAAGATACTGTTATGAAGGCATGGGCTAAGCAAGATAGTTTTGAGATGGGAACTAATCTTAAAGCTTGGCTTTTTACCATTTTGCGCAATGAATTTTATAGTCAAATGCGTAAAAAGGGAAGAGAAGTTCAAGATACCGACGGCGTGTTTACTCAAAATGTCGCTGTTCATCCTGCTCAATATGGATCACTTGATTTGCAAGATTTCAAAAAAGCCTTAAATTTGCTTTCTGCCGATCAAAGAGAAGCCATTATTCTCATTGGCGCATCGGGGTTTTCTTATGAAGATGCTGCGGCTATTTGTGGTTGTGCTGTTGGAACCATTAAAAGCCGTGTGAGCAGGGCGCGTAATCGATTACAAGAACTTCTTAAAGTCAATGGTGAGTCTGATTATGGTCCTGATTCTTACTCAGCTGGAAGTACATTGTGTTCATTTAACGGCTAAAAAAGCATAATAATTATGATCGATAGCCTTGTTTTTTTTATTCCCGTTATAGCTATTACAGTAAAGTCAGTATCTGAGGGAATTCAGAAGTTTGGCGTGTATCTTTAAGAACACAAGAAAAGCCTGTATAAAACTTTCTCACGGGCTTTAGGTTTTATGTTCCATAAGGTTGCCTTCCTTTGTGCTGAAAAATGACGACTTTCAAGTTCGCCAATGGACATTCTATGACAACAAAAACAAATTTGATGCCTCAAATGCCTTCTTCTGATGCAACGATATCACGCTGGCGGTGGGGTGCGATTGTTGTTTCTCTTGTTATGGCTCTTTTGGCATCGGTTTTTATTATGTTGCTTTCAAATGCCGTTGATCGAGAAGTCGCACAGTTGAATACAAGTTCAGAATTGCGCGAACAGGCTGATTTGGTCCTTATTAGCCTGATTGATATGGCTGTTGCTGACCGCAGCTATGCAAAAACGCGCAAGGCGGAAGATAAAATACGTTTTGAAAATGCAGAGCGGGAGTTGGGGAATATTCTCGACTATATCGCACTTATTGTTTATGCGCATCCGCAGTGGTATAAATGGTTTACGGCTTTTAAAGAAGAGGTTGAAGCACGAAAAGCCTTTATGAATGCCCATATGCGTGCTCTTGATGCGATTCCTGAACAACCTTCTCAACCTTCTCATGCGGACTCTTTGGAAGTATCAAAGATTCCTGTAGCACGTTTAGCTCAATTGATGACAAGCTTTATTAATGGGGATGATGTGGTGCGACAAAAACAGCGTGAGGGTATCGCATTGATGCGGGCGGCTTTGACATTGGCGGCTATTGTTTCCGTTGTGAGTACCTTTATTTCTGCCTATTTTGTTATTAATCGTTTTCATCGTGATATGCGCTCTTTAAAATTGTATCAATTGCTGCTTCATAGTGAAAATATCGCTCTGGAAGCCCGCGTGAAAGAACGAACACAAGAATTAGAAAGAGCACGTAATCACGCTGAAAAAGAACGCCAACGGGTTGAAATATTGTTGCAGGATGCAAGCCATCGTATTGGCAATTCTCTTGGGACGGTGTCTTCTTTGTTGGGGCTCCAGTTAAACCGGAGCAAAAATGAAGAGGTCCGTGCTGTTCTAGGGGCTGCACGTGATCGTATTCAGACAATTTCTACAGCACATCGTCGTTTGCGCTTAAGTGATGATATGGAAACGACACTATTGGCAGAGTTTCTCAGCTCTGTTGTGCATGATGTCGAATTGGCAGTCCCTTTTGAATTGCGTGAAAACATCACCATTCACACCAACTTTAAAGATTGTCGCCTGTCTTCAAGAGATGCGACAACACTTGGAATTATCCTTGGCGAGTTGCTAACCAATTCCTTAAAACATGCCTTTCCTGATCAACGGTCGGGTCATATTTATATCTCCTTTGGTCCCCAGAAAGATGGACAATTGATGCTCATTGTAGAAGATGATGGCGTGGGAATGAAAAGCCAAACTTTAAAACAAAAAACAGGACTTGGTCGTGTGGTCGTGGAACAGCTCTGTATGCAATTTGGTGAAAAACCTCTGTTTGAAACTTCTGCTTTAGGAGGTACAAAGATTGTCATTCCTTTGCCAAAACTTAGCATGAATAGTTCAAAAAAAAAGCTCTGACTGATTTTTTAAAAGGGTAAATTTTCTCTTTTCTCGTGGTAAGCTGCCTTTCATTCATCGTGAATGTATGGGGAGGGCATCTTTTCACAAGAAGAAGGAAAAATACGGCTTCAGTAGCGCGAACACAGCACCATTCATATCAGATTGTCAATTGCCTTCAAGAGAAACAACTTTGCTTCTTTATCTTTTGGTGTAATGTTTGATTTTCTCTCTTGTTGTTTTTTTGCTTTGTTGACTCCGATGATCGGCTTTCAAAGTTCTCCTTGTCTGAGAGCTTTGAAGTGCTTAAGTTAGCCTTTAAATTTATTTTGAATAAGTGCTCCTTTAAGCCAATAATACTTATATTCGTAAGCTCTATTGCTTTGCAAAGAGAGAGTTTTTTCAAGTTTTGTTATTTTTTGTAAGGCATGTGAAACTTTAAATATGGGGTGTTTTTGTAAAAGTGTGTAACGAATACTCTTAAGGTAGAACGTGCTCAGAAAGTTCATGAAACACCGTCCTTTAGGGCTATGAACAGCATACATTCAACAAGTGGAATCTATTCAACAAAAAGTCGGGTTGTTTATAGAATGATATGGATTTTAGAATCTTCATCCTTTAGCGGGCACCTCTTTGATTTGAGATTTTATTGCATGGCAAATAAGGACGGGCTATCGTTTTGATAAAATAAACAAAAAGAGTTAGCCTTTTGGGGTTTCATATTTTTCACTTTTCTATTGTGCGTAAACCTGAAAAGGGGAGGGCGTTTTATTTTTAATCATTGTGATGCGACCTTGGGTGGTGGCATCTTTCGGCGTATTCTTTAATAGATATTTAAAATGCGGAAATCTCTTTGAGAAAAGTAAGCGCTCAAGCATATTTTTTAGATGTTTTGAGTCGTAAAAATGCAGATGCTTTCATGCTTTAAGTCTCTTCGGAGGGTACTATTGGGCTGTTGATCAAGGCATCAATGTTGTTTTTTTCTTGTAGGAATGTTTGTAGGTCTTGATTGGTTAAGGCTTTGCTATCCGGTATACGAATGCGCATGGGATCAACCTTGACGCCATTGACAATGATTTCAAAATGACAATGGGGTCCGGTTGCCATTCCTGTTGATCCAACATACCCAATAATTTGTCCTTGTCGTACTTTCACGCCTGGTTTGATGTCTGGTGCATAACGACTTTGGTGTGAATAACTGCTGACATATCCATTGGCATGTTGAATTTCCGTATGGTTTCCATAGCCGCCTGTTACGCCTACTCTTGTAACAATACCATCTCCTACAGCAATAATGGGTGATCCTTTAGGAGCAATCCAATCAACACCCGTATGCATGCGGACATAGCCTAAAATAGGATGTTTGCGTGGACCAAAGGGAGAGCCAAAAATGCCATTTGGTGTGGGTTTGCGCAACAAGAAAGGTTTTGAACTTTTCCCTTCAGAATCATAATAATCAACGCTTCCATCTTTTAATTGATAACGGTAATATTTATAAGTTGTATTCCCAAAAGTTGCACTAATATAACGAATTTCTGGATCAGCGTTCTTGGATGCTTCCTTTGCTTTCAAATTCTTTTTGCCGTTTTTGTTTTCTTTATCGCTTTGTGGTACAGCATAAAATATTTCGATCTGATCATTGGGTGTTATCGGACTTTTCATATCAATATTGGTGGCCAGCAGACGAATAAGACGATGAGAGAGAGATTGTGATATATTATGGCTTAGCAAAGCACTATAGAGTGCATCATAAGCCGTTGGTAATTGCGCGCTATTGATATAAGAATGTGGAATACCATTTTGAAAAGCCGTTTTAAGTGCTTTAGACATTTTAGGCTCTGTGCTTTCAATGAATTGGCCTTTATCATTCAGGGCAATGGTGAGAACATGATGCATCCCTTGATAGATACTTGCGCGTACGAGATGGTCTTCTTCACCAGCTTGTGTCACGATACCAATGCGTAAAAGGCTTCCCTCTTTAAGTGAATCGGAAAGGCTTATTTTTTCTAGCGTTTTTACAACCTGGTCAATTTGCTTTTTTGTATAACTGGTTTTTTTGAAAGCATCGGCTATCGTTTGTTTTTTACGAATAGGAATAATATCTTCAACATAGTTTTTCGTCAGATCGATACGGTGACTTTGAGGAGAAACGGTTACATTTTCTTGAACGATTCGAACTTCAGGGGATTCTGTGCCTTGGGAAGGGGAGGATACATCTTCTAATTTTAAAGGATCAATCAATGTGAGAACTGAAAGAAGTTCGGAGCTCTTTTCTAAAGTAAATCCAGCTTTTTGCACTTCTTGTTGTGCCTCTTCATCTGTCAATGTGTCGCTGTCATCAAAATCGAATTGATTTACCTTAAAATCATAGCTGCGTAAGGTGAGTTTTGTTTCAACCTTTGCACCGTAAATCTGCCCAGAATCTTCTTGTGGTGCGATATTTTGATTTTTCGTATCACTAGCAAGAATGCTTAAAGAATCAAATTTTGGATAGTTATATTTCTGGGGGCGATTTTCGGCTAAAGCCATACGAATCCATTCAAAATGTTGTGTTTGAATGACTTTTTCATCGCCTTTTTTTTGTAGAATCGATAGTTCAAATTGACGTTTTCTGTCAAAGCTTTGCCTTGCATGGGTGGGAGAAATACGATCACCTTTATAGCCATTGGCCTCAGGGTCTTGTGATTCTGATAGGTTTTCTTGCGTAAACCATTGTGGCGGTGTTACCAATCGCTGTTGTTCATCAAGAGCCGTAAAAAGTGCAATCCCCATAAGAATGCAGGAAGTGATTCCTGTCAGAATGGTTCCCGTAAGCCAACGAGCAGAGACCTGTCGGCGCGCAGGCCGCAAGCGCTTGACGACAAGAGCAGGGTCTTGTCCAGGATCGTTTTTTTGTTGTTCGTTATCCCACATAGATTTATAAGAGTACTTTTCAATATTAAATAAAGAAAGCTAGATAGATAGCTTAGCATGCTTCTACAGGAATTTGATTCTTTTTACAAATTACAGATCATGCGATTCTCTTTATACAGCAATGTCTTTATAAATCGTATCTGCGCAGAAAATTTTCTCTATTAAAGTAGCATAAAACAAGCGTTATTGTGATTAACTCATTCCTAGGCAACTTCCTATTTTTATGCATTGCAATGGGGTGCTATATTTTACTTTAAAGGCGCCATGCTCTCTTTGAACTCCTTGCTGTTTTCATGTTTTCATGTTTTATTTTATGAAGGCAGATTTTGCCTATAATTGCTTGTTTCCAATAATGTCTTGAAATAGGATTTTTTGTTCAATATTTTATTGGTATTGTTTGGGTTATTTTATTTAAAAAAAAATA
>NZ_JBHIQF010000064.1:0-1403 GCF_042196445.1 Bartonella sp. AP11XZML | reverse complement strand
TTTCCAGAGGCAAGTGTCGTTGAGCCACCAGAGTTTAACGCAGATTTATGATGCATGGTGGCATCACCCTGTTCATCATGGTAATGGGTTTCTGCTGAACCGATCGTCAAGTTGCCTTCTTCTGTAGCCATGGCAAGATCACCCCCTGTGGTGATCTCCACCCCTGAGGCTGTGATATCTTGCTTGGCAAGAACTGTCGCATTGCCACCAGTAGAAAGCGCTTCGGTGTTTAAAACGGTCTCCACGCCGTCAACCGTTGTGCGCCCTGCATCCAAACGAATATTCTTCTCCGCAAGCAAAATAGCATCCCCACCCGCCGCAAAATGCCCTCCTTGACTAAAGATATCCCCGCCATGCACATGCAATTGGTGGTTTGCCGCAATCCGCCCTGAATTGGTTATCGTGGAATTGCTGGTATTCTGGCTGGTGATATTGATATCATCGCCCATGATCAAAGCCCCAGCAGAAACAAAGGAGGCTCTGTCTTTTTCAGGGATGTAAAGCACCGGTGCATAAACATCCATGCCCTTGACCTGTTGGCGCACATAAATCACCATCGGGGCTTCTAGGAACGCCAATTGTTCTTCACTCAAAGCCTCACCAAAGGGGAGATTGTGTGCTTTTGCATAGTCTGCCCCGACATCCAGCAAGGTTTTGACTTGTTCAATGGCATCACTTCCAGGAATAAAGGAACCTTTGCCCAAACCTTGACCAACCAGATCACGCATTTGTTTTTCAATCAGCTGCTTTTCGAAATAAGCATCGCCTAAGAAAAAAATCTCCCGATCAGGATTGTAGCCAATTCTGTTCAAATAATAGGCTGAGCCATAAAACTTGCCGACATCAAGGAATTCTGCCCTAGTTTCATAAATGAAATTCTGGTTGGGCAGCGTGCCCCCAACACCCCCCGATTGGGGTTTTGGTAAAGGGAGCCCCTCAGCAAGTTCCCCTGCATTATTGAGATCGACTGTTGGTGTAAAGAGAGCGCCAGCCCCGGTTAAACCACTTAAGGACTCCAGTGGATTGCCTTCAACTGCTTGTGCTTTAAAATGTGCATCCCCTGTAATCGAACCTTCCGCTGCCGTGTTATTGAGTTGATCAACCACCAGATTTAAAGTGCCACCCGCTTGGACAAGACCAGGAACGCTCTCCAAAGCTTCTGAACCAATCTGGCGATCCTTGCCATTGGCTATATCTAAAGAAACATCGCGGCTTCCATCAGCTTTATAGCCATAACAACTGTCTGTATTAGCCTGACAACCAAGATAAGTGTTTTTATAAGCCGTTGCACCTAAATTGGTCAGCACATTGGCGTGGATATCGGCATTTCCCCCTGCTCTCATAGAGCTATAATGGTTGTCAATGGTATCAGCATTAATAATAAGATTGCCACTAGATTGTAT
>NZ_JBHIQF010000063.1:0-7640 GCF_042196445.1 Bartonella sp. AP11XZML | reverse complement strand
GGCGCTCAAGGACTTAATCTAAACTCAGATTCTCTTGGCTCTTATGTCATCTCTCCCTTTGTCCTATGTGTAGCCTGTATATCGTCATCCTCAAAACAATCTGCTAACTTTTTGTAACAAAAAAACTGCTCACAATTCCTTGAACTCCAAACTATCTATATCACTAAATACTAAGGGGGGCGCATAGCTGGCCTAAACTCTCTTTACAGAAAACAAAAAAACAAAACGCTGCATAAGAAAAACTCAAATGCTTGAATTTTTTCTTTCAACGTATGCGCTGATATTTGCTTGCATATCGTCTTAAAAATCCATTTTCCACCAAGATTCGTCTTAATCTCGCAAAATCTAAAGTAAAAAGGCTACATATTTTTGATGTTTCCGTTTCGCGATAGTTTTTCCTATTTTAAATGCTTCTGCAATTTTTGTAAGTATATCTTCTGTTTCTAAATGACGATCGCTAAAAATTTCCATATTTCGTACATTTTTATCTTCTAGCGCTTGCCATAATTTATCGATTGCTTGAAATCTCTTTGTTGTGTTTTGAATAAGACCAAGGTTTAAAAGGCGATTAATAGATTTGTGAATGTTTTTGGTCTCTGAATTGACAAGTTTGAGGATATCAGAAAGAATTTTAGCACCAAGTATAATAACAGTATAGACAGCGCGTAGTGTCGGTGAGGTCATGGCAGAAATGAGCGAATTATAAGAAAAATGATTTGGCTGTATTGCACATGGATATCAATAGAATATTATTCGTGCAGAATGTAGCTACCTTACGCTTGTCTACCCCATAATCCTTTAAGCTATGAGACAATTTGCAACGGCGTTTACAGAGCAATCTTTAGAGACCGTTTTGAGCTTTTTTGCCGCAGAGTGTGTTACAAAATCATAATTGAGCCATTTATGGCGAAGTGTTTTGAGTGCTCTTGTTGTGCCACCGGTTGCAAAAACTATATGTGACATGGAAGCTGCTTATTTTTTCGTTTGCATGAGGCAAAGGCAAGAAGCAAAGGCGGAGGCACCAACAATCATGCAAAAGGTGAAAGCGATATGATTGTTGAAATGGCTGATAATCCATCCACTTGTCCATGAGCCGGCGGCTTGGCCAATATTTGAAATAACAAGAATATAACTGAAAAGAACACTGGCAGAGAGGGATGGGGTTGTTTTCCCTGCTTGATAGTATATTTCTGGAATCATGACAGATTCATAGACACTGTAGGCAATTAATGCAGTCACAGCGGTAAAGACCCCACCCATGAGGAAAAATGAGGAGAAACTTCCCATAAGCCATAATAGGTAGAAAGTTGATTTATCGGAAAGGCTGAGATGTTTATTGATTATTCCTTGTCAAATACAAATACTGATGCCAACAATTGAAAAGAAAATTCCACTATAAGGAGCGAGATTTCTGTCAAATTTACTGAGAAGTGTTGTGGTGGTGATGAAAATTCCCATGAGGAATGCACAAAGCAAAGCCGTGACCAGCAAATAAGCAATAGAACGATTATGTATTATTGTTTTTAAAGAAGAAAGAAGAGCTTTTTTTGTTTTTTTATTCTTTTCAAGAGATAATGTTTTATGCGGGTAATGATAAACAATTTGAATGGATAGAACACAAAGATACAAACCAATGAATGCAAAAAAAGCCATTAAGAAGGCCGATGCGTTGTATTTTATGGCACTCGTTGCAACAAGAGGGGCGATAACGACAGCAGCATTTTGAAAAAAAGAATAGAGAGTTAATGCGCGTTTAAGAGCATTTTCATTGAGATGTTCTGATAAAATTTCTCTCAAAAATGGCTTTGAAATTGCTTTCGAAAAAGCCATTAAGGTAAAAAAGATCAACCATGCAGAAGGTGTGAGCGATAGGATAATGCACACAAAAGCGCTACTCCTTAAAATAAAGGCGGTAGCCATTAAGAGTTTACGCGAAAATCTTTCTAATAAACCTGTTGTGGTTACCATGAGAATGCTTTCAAGGATTACCGATCCAGCGAGATAAAAAGCAACATTGGCAGAAGTTATGAGAGAAGAGTTTCCAAGCAGAGGGAGTACAAAGAAAAAGGAAAATTCAGAAAAAAAACTGTGCTATAGATGAAAAAAGGAATTTTATTTTTGCCCATGGAATTTCCATAGAAGTGTTGTTAAATGATCAAAGACATTTTGTTGTATCTTTTGAGGAAGTTTTGCCAGCCCTATTTCTGCTGTGCACATTTCGTTGAAATAGTATCTTTCTTGATTCACTAGCCAGTCCAATGCAAGAATATTGTTTTTTCTACGATGTTTTTAGAAATATCGAGCATGATTTGGATTGAGCAACAACACTGTGCCCGGATGTTCGCGTAACAATCGTAAGATCATTGAGACCTTGATCCTATATCTTCTCCTGATGGTTTTGACTGTTTTTAACCCCATTTGATAACCCCCCAATCCTTTTTGATAACAAATTGGCACTCCGCATTCTTGTTCTTCCCCATTGCATCTCTTGCGAAGAGAGCACGCTAATCTCATCTCCATAGATTGTCAACATATGAATGGGATGAATGATTTTGTAACCTTTTAATGAAATTATATTTTTTAGTGGAAGGTTATTCATTCTCTTGAAATAGAGAAGAAAAACGATAGAGTTCGCTAATCATTTTTCAATTCTCTTTTAGCGCATGCGTTGATATTTTCCTCCATGGCGTTGTAAAAAACCTCTCTCAACAAGAGTGCGTCGTAATCGGGCAAAGTCTATCGTAAAGAGGTTGCATATCTTGGAAACTTCCGTTTCGCTATAGATTTTTCCCATTTGAAAGGCTTCACCAATTTTTGATAGCATCTCTTCTGTTTCTAAATGGCGGTCGCTTAAATTTTTCCTCTCCCGCTCATGTTTATTTTCTATCATTTTCCACACTGTCTCTTCGGCTTGAAATCCTTCTGTTGTGTTGTGAATAAGTCCAAGATTCAAAAGGCGATTGATGGATTTGTGAATGTTTTTGGCATCTGAATCGACATGTTTGAGGATATCAGTAAGATTTTTTGCACCAAGGATAATGGTGGCATAAACAGCGCGCAGTGTCGGTGACGTCATGGCAGAGATCAGTGAATTGCGGGTATTACGTTTGTGAAGGGTTTCTTTTCCCATGGGCAAAAGATCGTTGCGAATGGGAAGTTCATTGATTTCTATGAGTTCTGCTTGTAGTGATTGTGCGCGTACAATTTGTTCGGCTGGGGTGCGTTTGCGAATAATTCCCAGACCACCTTGGCGATATTTGTGGTTTTCGGGGAGTGTTAAAGCCTCATAGGAGCCATCAAGCCGGTAGAGAATTTCTTCCCAGATGGGAGTTCTAACACGTCGAACCCGTTGTTCGCCATTGAGAGCAATTGTTGTTGTCATGGTTGGTTCATGCAGACATAGATAACCACCAGCGGTGATGTGTTCCCAAACTGTGGTAACAAATCGCACATCATCTGCGGGCGTTCCAGCATCAAGCCAAACAAAATCTATTGGTCCCCAAGATTTGAGGGTGCTTTCATCAAGAGAGAAAAAATTCTCATGGATAAATGTTACCATGTTTTTTTCAATACCGTCTTGAAGCAGTTTTTGCCATGCTTCTTCGGCTGATTGGCCTTCTGCTGAAAAATCATCAATAGTGATAAGCCGTGGTTCGTAATTTTCAGGAATCCCTGAAGGATCAAGCAAAGCTGTACGCTCTTCCCAGGTGGAAGATTCTAAAAGTTTTTTATCTTGTTGCCATGATAATTTCGCTTTTTGAAGTGCTTTTGCGATAAAGCGCGTACTATCACCAGCACCGATTTCAATGACTGTGCGCGGGTCTTGCCATTTGAATAAGCGCATGGATAAGTTGAGCACTATTTTCTGTTCCCATGCCAGGTCTTATCAGCTGCATCTTTTTATCCTTATAATGTGAGCAATCGTAGCATTCCTGCTTTTATAAGAAACTTTATTGAATCCTCTAGCGGGTATTGAAGATGCATTGGGGTGGCGGCTTGCTGCAAGAGATGTTTTGTTTTTTCATGAAGCCGGATTGTGCGTCCATTAAGTTGATTAATGGCAAGGAACCCAAGAGAAGAATCGATGATACGACATGTTGTCTCTCGTAAAAGAGCTGTTGCATCATTTTCTGAAAAGGCTTTTTGATCTGTTTCGATGAGACCGTGTCGTAGCAGTGATATCAAAAGACTTCCAGAGGCAAGAAGAGTACCATTGAGTTTGATTTCTTTTAAGGATTGGACAAGGCAGCCTTCACGAAGTGCTTCAAATATGGGAAAGTCGAATCCGCCAAATGTCGCTCCTTTTGTAGAAACAATGGTGATGGGTTGTATTTGCCGTTTGCCAATGAGTGCTGGTTTGTTTCTCGTTATCTGTACGTCCTTTGCCCATTGAACGCGTGATAAAGGATTGAGTTCACGTGGGTAGACAGCGAAAGAATTGATGGCTATAGGTGGTGTTGGTTTTTGCAGTTCAAGTGTGTGGATGCTTTCATTCAAGTCATGTAGCATATAGTCTGCCAGTTGCCATACATAACCACCTGTTCTATTGTAAAAGTTTAAGCCTATAGGGTCTTGTTGCATGATGTTAAACTGTTTTCTTCTGCTTTGAAATATCAAGTTTTGGCAATGGTTGTTTGCTGGGGTTGTTTGCTCTTCCACACGAGAATGGTTTATCAAAATTCCATTGCTTGGTATGGGTTGCATGGAGATACAATAATGCGATCAGGTGATGATTTTTATGCCATTTTGGGGCATGTTTTTTTTCGAGAGAAAAGATGGCAAAGTTTTCTAGGCATTATCCCATTCCTTTTTTTGCAGAGCGCGGTTTAACATAAAGCCTAATAGTCCTGTGATCATGGTGGCAATGCCGATGATAAGGAGGGTGTATTGGGTGTGATGCACTTTTACAAAACCTGCACTGATAAAACCAATACACACGGCTGTTTGTATGATAAAGATATAGGCGGGCATTTGACTGTTTCGCTGTTCTTTCTGAATGGCTTTCATCATAAAACTTGCCATTAGTGCATTTTGCACACCGTTGGCACTCCCAAGGATAAAAAATGACAGCATCATGAGCCATATAAGTGGTGTTAAGGAAAAACAGAAAATGGCCAAACCAATGGTTGCAGCAGCCAGTGATGCTCCAGCGGCATTGCCAAGGCGGTGGAAAAGGCTAGAGAAACAGAGTGGACCAACCACAAGGCCAAGACTGATCATGCTGCTGATCATTCCATAAGTTTGTGCACTGAAGGATAGCTCGGTGCGGATGCGGACAATCGACAATACATTGAGGGTGGAGGTGAGGATGATGGTAATGATGAGGGGGGCAAGAGCAGAGACAACCTTTTTTTTACGCAAGAGCCCTTTTAAATCTAGGCCCTTTTTGGTTGGCTGTGTTGTGCTTGTTGTTGGCACATGCATTTTTAAACTTTTAAAACAGCAAGTGGTGATTAAGGCGGCACAGAGAACCATGATGGATAGTGCAAAGAGCCCTTTTTGCCCGTTTGATAAACCATACAACATGCCTCCTAACAGTGGTCCAGCAATATAGCCAAGATTACGGACTGTTTGGATAATGCGGTTGATACGGTCTAATTGCTGATCATTTTTTGCGAAGTCAGGTACGGCAACGAGGATAGCAGACCAAAACAGTGAACCTGCACAACCCAGTGCGAAAGAAAGAGCAATATAAAACCAAAACTGGTTGGCGATTGCGGCTGTAGCTATGAAGAGTGCTTCAAACAATAAAACAACAGTCACTGTGTGCGCTGGCTGGAAGCGGTGCAAAAGACGCGGGGCAATGGGACCTGCACAAATTCCTCCTATAAGCCCTGCAAAAAGCAGCATTGAAATGGAGGCTGTACTTTCTGCTAAGTGTAAAGCAAAAGTGACTTGAGCCGTTTCATCGGCAAAGCTGCTTAAGCCCAAAACAAGAAAAAGTCCTATTTGGGCGAAAATTATGGATTTTTTCTTTGTCACAATGCTCCCCAAGATGCTAAAGCTTTTACGGTTTTTAAAATTTCCTGCTGTGCATATTTATATGGGGTATCATTTAATTTTACTAGATCTAGTTTTTTTCCTGATGAAAGTTGAGAAAGGAAATGCTCTAGATGAGAGCTATATTCAAAGCTTGCACAATGTCCGTTTGCTGCGATGAGCAGTTCTTTTGTTTCAGTTAAGGGTACCCATTGGAGGGTTGCAGATGCGCGAAGAGTGATTTCATTTTCAATCTCAGAGACGTCAACAAGAGGGCGCTTGACACATAAACGTGAACTTGTATCACAAATTAATTGAGAAACCAGCATATGGCGTTTTAAGGTACCATTTGCGATGGCGGAGTTTAGTGCAGAGTGTTGAAAAGCATTATCAGGGTTTAAATTTGCTCTTCCTGATGCGCGGATATCATGTCGCGTTTGATCATCAAGATGGAGTAAATGCGTGACATAATTTTTATGATGTTGTGCATCGTGTGCTGTTTCCCAAAAAGCAATATTGATATTTGCCGCGATATTTTTTCCAGTTTCAGCAACGTGGAAAGCATCATGGGGAAAGTAGGCAACACGGTCTGTACGGTTTTGCAGCGCAATTGCTGTTAATTTATGCGCTTCATATTCAGGATATTTTAGCCCTTGGAGGTCTTCTCGTGTACTGGGCCATGCAAACATTGTTTTGCCATCCTGTAGAGTAAAACCAAAATTATGAGCGTGATCCACATGTATCCCAACATGGGTGGAGGAATATCGGCCGATGAAGCAGTCAATATCCACGCGTCCACCAGGCCTAAAACCTAAAGAATGAGCTAATTGATCTGAAAACTGTTTTGCCACATCCCATAGAACAGGGGTTGCAGCGTATAATCCATAATACATGACCGCCCATTCTTGTCCTTCGGCATATTGGTCAACGCGGGCAGTATATTCTTCTATAGTTCTATCCGTATCTAAAACAAGAAAGTTTGAAAGAGGACGTGGACTCCGCACTCCATTAACCACTGTTACTACTTCGGATTTAGGATTAAGAGCTAAGAGTTTATGAGGATGTAGAGCGTATTGTCTTAAAGCATTCAAAACATCCCTTTCATTGAAAGGGATGTACGAAATTGACAATTCAGCTGCTTGCTTAGCCCAATTTTTTTGAGAAAAGCCCTCTGAAAATAACTGAAACATGCTATTAAACAAGCTTAATTTTTAAAGATGGATGGATAAGCAGATTTGCATCAACAATACATCATTAAACTTCCAGCGAATCATTCATATTAAGCTCATCAAGCTCACTTTGATAAATTTGAATATCGTTACGCTGTGCATACTTAGTAAGCATTGCAGTTGGCACAACTTCATCAGCAGCCAATTCAATAACATTTTTTACTTTATTAAGTGAAATATTCATATATTTCCCCCCTTATAGTTGATAAAAAAAACAATGATGACCAAAATAAAAAAATTACCACTTATTTCCTCTTAGTATGGATTTTATTTTTGTCAAATGTCATGTTGATTGCAAAGAGCATTTTAAATAAGAGGGCTGAATTTTAGAGTGATTAAGAAGAATTTACAAAAAAAGCTGCACTATGCGTGCAGCTTTTTATGTATTTGCTTTAAAGGCAGACGTTTTAAAGCATGAAAGTGTCCTTACGG
>NZ_JBHIQF010000062.1:0-1343 GCF_042196445.1 Bartonella sp. AP11XZML | reverse complement strand
GTCAACCAAATCGATTGTTTCTAAATCTTCAAATTCAGTTTCTTTTTTTA
The DNA here is from genome assembly GCF_042196445.1 of Bartonella sp. AP11XZML. Classification (NCBI taxonomy): domain Bacteria; kingdom Pseudomonadati; phylum Pseudomonadota; class Alphaproteobacteria; order Hyphomicrobiales; family Bartonellaceae; genus Bartonella; species Bartonella sp. AP11XZML. The sequence goes on along the minus strand of NZ_JBHIQF010000062.1, from coordinate 1,293 downwards.
ATAAAACGTTAGTTTTATTTTTTTTATATATGTTAATGTTATTGTTAATGGCATTGCGTTCGCATTGCGCAACACTATGCGCATCGTATGCGCTCTGCATGCAATCCGCATATGCGTTTTCTTTTATATGATTATTGTCATTTTTACCTTTTGTTTTATGCCATCTAGAATGAGCTGCTTTTGTTGCTGCTTCTGATTTCTCTTTGCTATCATTTAATTCTAATTCAACATCTGGGTTCCACAACCGACCATCTTCTAAACAAATGATATGTCCAGTTTCTAATAAAAGATCTAATGCCTTCTGAAATTTTTTTACTGAGCAGCCAGCCAATAAAGATAACACTTTAAAATTATTCGTAAGCGGCTCTCCTGTGCGAAGCATTTGAAAGCGCAACTTAACATATATGAAACCTTCAAAAGCTGGCAAATATGCAAGATCAAGTAGCCACTTGTCTGCAAAAAGCCTCGTCCATGGCAACTTAGTTGACATGTATTGCCTCCTCTCTTTTCTTACTCCACCTTGCTAAAGCGGCTTTTGAAGCTCTTTCTGAATATTTTCTTTGAACACTTTGATCAAAAGCTAATGACTTATGCCATAAGCGCCTATTCTCTAAACGCGTAATAAGACCCATCATTATTAAAGTTTCTAACGCCTTTTTAAACGTTTGCACTGAACACCCACACCAACCCGATAAACAAGACGCATAATTGATAAGAGGCGCTTTTCTATTATTCATTAGCAACACAAGTGTTGTATAAACAGCCTTCTCTGTCGCTTTTAAACTTGTAAGCTCTTTTAAAAACTGATCTGTACTAAAATTTGCACACGCTACTTTATGACTGGACATCACTCTAAGATCTCCTTCTCTTTAACCAAATATAAAATTGCTAAAGCATCTGCTTCATTATCATCACATGGCTTGTGTCCTTTAATACACATTGCCTCTATCATCTCTTCTTTCGACGCATTCCCCTTGCCTGTCGTCGCTTTCTTAATCGTACTTACCNTTATCATCACATGGCTTGTGTCCTTTAATACACATTGCCTCTATCATCTCTTCTTTCGACGCATTCCCCTTGCCTGTCGTCGCTTTCTTAATCGTACTTACCGGTATCCCCTCATACGGTATCTGATGATGTTCACACCACGCCGTTAACGTTGCTAACAAACCACCGTAAACATGCGCTGCATCGGTTCCAACATGACGCCTAACCTCTTCAAAATACACCGCGTCAATGCCACCGGCTGTCTGCTTTATTTCTGATAGCCATTGCTTAAAACGCAAGTAACGC
>NZ_JBHIQF010000061.1:0-1367 GCF_042196445.1 Bartonella sp. AP11XZML | reverse complement strand
CCAGAATGTAAGTTTCATGTTTGGGGGAGCTCTCATCTTGTCCATTATATCCATCATGCTGTTACTCAAACTATCAAGCATAGCCAATTCTCTCGCAAAAGGCATTACATTTGGACATCTATGGAGACATAGAAACTAGATGAGATAAAAAGCAATGGTTCCCGTAACAAACGCCCCTAATATCCATATGACAAAATAACGAGGATATCCAATCCTAAAGTAAAAAATATTCGCACTGAAATTGAGCTATTTTCATAAATTAAAAAATGAAATTAAGAAAAGATAAATTATCGTAAACTATACACTTTACTTTAGTGTCAAAATTATAATAATGACAACAAATATCAGAAAGTATATAACAGTAAAAAGAGTAATATTAAAATGAAGTTGATCATTCTTATAATTTTGATTGCAAACCTTTTATCGGCTTGTGCATTAGCACCAAAGCTAAAACAGCCTAATGATAGAAATCGTGTGCCTATTAATAAAACAATCCCTGCCGAAATCAAGCGAGGAGACAACGGAATCTCATAAACCGATTTATGAAGTTAATAATGTAATGGTCAGTCTTTCTAAATATGTGAAAATTAAAAGGTGTGAAATATGCAAAAGCTGATTATTATCATAGCGATTAGTGCTTTTCTTGGAACAACAAACTTAGCAAGAAGTAACACTCTTACTAAGCAAGGAGGAGGTCATAGCCGTTTTGCAGTTCCTACTATAGGGTCAGGAAATCTCGATTCAAGCAACAATTATAAACCAAAACCACCAAAAGGCTATGAGCCACCACGTAAACTTCCACCCGATATTAAAATTGACCTTTCTAATTTTGGAACGATGAGAAATCGCGTACCGTCCAAACCTAGTGGCTCTAAGCCATCTAACACACCTCCAATATCTCCCACAGCTCAGGTACCTAAATCAACTTTCGTATCTGCTCCATCAGCAAAATATCTGGAGCTTACTAATCTATTAAAAAAAGGGGAAATTATTGAGCTCTTAAAAAAACAACTTGCGTTAAAAAAAGAACAACTTTCGCAAACAGAAAAAACCTATCAGGCTATAACAAATAGTCAAAAAACTGGACCTAAAACTATAGATTTTTCTAGTTTTTTTCTCAAAGAACCAGAATCGCTCTATAAGAGTGATAAGCTTTCAAGGAAATCATATCAAGAGGTATTAGAGGACGAAAACAAAGTTTCTGGGCCTTTTGATCAAATGGGCAAAGCTATTTCTGGGCGTTTACAATTTGCATCGATACTAGATAAAGCTGTAAGTTTAGAAACTTTTGAAAACGTAGAAAATCGTTTTCAATACCTCAAAAGTCTATTTAATGAACTTCAAACAAAAGAAAACCTGAAAGATAT
>NZ_JBHIQF010000060.1:0-7496 GCF_042196445.1 Bartonella sp. AP11XZML | reverse complement strand
TAAAAAGCTGTGCACACTCACGTGTCGTTACATATCTATCTCCATCATCAAATATCATCTCATTACCTTTCTCTTTTTTATATTAATTAATCCCCTCCTCGTCCTATAGGACGAGGAGATGAAATCAATTGTTTAAAACTAAGCCGCTTTCGTGACAGGCTTCTGCAAACTCGGATCATAAGCTCGCAACAAAGAATCCATTCTATGGGGCAGCTCTGAATCTCCAAAATCCGTTAAAACTGCTAGAATCTTTGTAATATTTGGAATTTCATCTTGAAGTTTTAAAATCAAAGCTTTTTCTACTATGCTCATGATGTCAACCAAGTCACTACAGTCTTTGTCATCTACGTATTCACAATTGACAAACTGAGACAACGCTATCCACAAATCACATAAAAAGTCGATACTGGTATTCATTGCACACCCCCAAAGATTTGTTCTCTCAAACAAGCCAATCCTCTGGATGTGATTTTTGTTGAAGGGAGTACCTTTTCTGTACCATCTGGTCTTTGGATAGTGATAGCAGGACAGTCCATGAAACCTTTTTTGATTTTATCCTGATAAGGTAACAGAGGCGCCCCTGGAGCCCGTCGATACACCCAATCATGTTTACGCAAGTAATTGGTTAAGTCCTTTGGGCGCACCTCCAACATCTTCCCTGCTTCGATAAGACCGAATAAACCATCAGAGCGTTTTAAACCTTCCAAAGCTTCTGCTTTAGGCTTGAGTGTACTCACCTCATTTCTTAAGTCTTCTAATTGATTGATACTCTCTAAAAGGAGCTGTTTAATCGTAAGAGGATTTTCCAAAGCATTGGCAAGATTTATTTGTGGTGTTGCTACTTGTCTTTCCAATTATTGCCAGCGGTCAATAATCTTTGCTCGTAAAGCAGTGCTGTAACCCGAAACAAGAATTAAACACTCACGTTTGGGAAGATTGTAGCAAGGAAGAGTACGACCTATTGAATCTCTGTAGAATCCTGCAAATTCACTCAGCTCAATTTTGAGCTCAGTAAGTATTTGCCGAATATCCCGCATAACATTCCGATGTTCTTTACCACATAATTCTGCAATTTCACGACTCGACATAGTCTGAGTGGTAGCACTATTAGCAGTGCTTTCTTTAATTTCTATAAGTGTGTTCACTGTGAACTCCTTGGTAATAGAGGTTTTCTATTGACACTCTAAAAGAGTGCCGGGTGCTAGAAAACACGGTACCAAGTCCGTCGTCACACCTTTCCCGTGAGGGTATTGTATAGTGTAACTACACCCGACAAGACCATTATATGCTACAGCATATAATGAGTCAAAATCTTTAATGTTCAGAAGACTGATTATTTCGGCAACCAATCCGCTTGGTATTTTAAGGTGTTTTCTAGGCACCTGATTCGACAATAGACATACTGATAGTATTTTGTCAAATAAAAAATTAAAAAATCGGCGCTTATAAACTATATCGATTTTATCAGTAAATTCGTATTTCTTTTCCATGATTATTTCTCTTAATGCATGCTTTGTCGTTTAAGTTCTTGAGACAACACACCAATTCCTTTTGCTGTGATTTTTGCGCAAGGAATGACCTTTTCTATTCCACTTGCGGTTTGAAATGTGATGGTTGGACAATCCATAAGTTTCTTTTGGATTTTGTCTTGATAAGGAAGCAAATTTCCACCTGCTGCTCGTCTGTAAACCCAACCTTTTTGCTGTAAGAAGAGAATGAACTGTTTTGGTTGCATCTCGAGTATTTTAGCGGCTTCTGTAAGACCGAAGAGTCCATCATGGCGCTGTAAGCTTTCAAGAGCCATTGCCTTTGGTTTTAAATTTGCAATAATGTTATCTTTTTGTTCATTTTCATTTTTGAGATACGTTAAAACACCAAGCATAACTTGAGGACTTGAGTAGTCGATTTGTGGTATTGCTGCTTGCTTTTCTAATTCTTGCCAACGGTCTATAATCCTAGCACGTAATGTCATGCTGTAACCAGAAACTAAAATGAGGCATTCGCGTTTAGGGAGGTTGTAACAGTTTTGGGGCTTACCCTGTTTATCTAAATAGGTGGATCCAAATTTGGATTGACCCCCTTCAGGATATAATTCTCCTAACATTTGTCGAATATCACGCATAATATGCGCATGTTGCTTACCGCATAACTCTGCAATTTCACGACTAGACATGGTTGGAACTGTTGTGTTTTGAAAATTTCTTTCAGATGTTGTGATAAAATTATGCATGCTTCACTCCATTCGTTGTGACAACATTGTCATTGTGCTTGATTTGCTGTCTTAGATGTCTTAAGAAATCTTCTAATGTTTCAGGATTTGAATAATCGATTTTTGAATTTACTTTTTTTCGCATTTCAGAAAATATTCACGCACTTGTTTACCTTTGAGACCAGGTTCACAAATGGCAATGTGTTTTGCTGTGTCTAAAGTGAGAGCATAATCTTTAAAAGGATTTCCACGTGAGGAGTTTGATAATTCTTTAGTAGAAAGTACAAAGTCGACATCTTCTCTAAAGCTAAGTTCTTTAATACAGTTTGTTATCCACTTTCTAAACTCGGTTTTTACCTCTAAAAAGGTATATAAATCACGAGCGCTAATAGTTTGAACCTTTTGATGCTGAATAATATTGTATTGAGTAGCAAGAAGCTTTTCCATTACGAACCTCATGTTGATGGGATTGATGAATGAAAGGGGGCGCTTTTAAATGCGCCCTTCAGAATTTAAAGCACATCACAAGGACGCAAACGGTGTTGTTGTTCGTAAGTACCGTAAATCTCATCATTATATTTTTCGTCTGCGATCTCGTCTAAAAGTTCTTGGTAAACATCACTTTCGCGTACAAAGTCATGAACCTCACTATCCTCATGGAGATGTTCGATATTTTCTTTTACATATGCTTCTGCAATCTCTTCAGAGATATCTTCACAATTATTCTCAGAAGGATTGATGCGAAAGATTTGGATTGCATCAAGTGGTCCAGACTCTGCAATGTGTTGATCTTTATCGTAGGCAACTAATAAAATTTCATTGGAATTTATAAGAATTGGCTTATCCATAATTTTTCCTCCCTAACGCCTCTTGGTGATTGTTTGTGCGTGGTTTGTATAATTACTTATATAACTATAATTATAAAACAGAAAGCAAAAAATTATAAAAAGTTATATTTTTTATAAAAAATATTATAATATCTTGTTGAATAAGAGGGGAGGATAATTAGCGATAAGTCCGAATCATCTTGCTGTAAGAACTTATTGGCAAAATAGCAAATATCTCTCCAACCCACACAATTTTAACATTCTTAATAGGTAAGGCATTCCAAGAAAGCAGATCTATTTCACCATTCATTCCCCTGCTAATCTGCTTTATATATCTTTTATTATCATGTGTTAAAATAACGGCTTCTTTGCCAAAAAAGGATTCTATTGTTTTAATTTGGCGCCGTCTTACGATAACCATATCTCCATCTTTATAGGCTGGAATCATAGAATCTCCTTTAACTTCAAAAGCAACCATATCATCAGGTAAAGCAAAAGGAATTTCTACTTGTTCAAGACCATCTTCAGGGATTTGTTCAAAACTTGGATCTATCTGTGTTCCTGTTCCAATATACCCCATAAGAGGAACAAAAGTTGTGAAGTGATTATCCCCTTTTAGTTCTTTATATAATTCTAAAATGGCATCTCGATTAGAGCCGCGTGGATCAGAATCTTTTAACCACTTAGACACTGAAGCTTGTGTTACGTTTAGCCGTTTGGCTACATCTTCTTGCGTTAAGTTAAACTCGGTCAAAATCTTTTTTAATGTGCTTATAATATTAGATTTATTACTCATACTTCTGCTTACCTTATTTTTTTATCGTTGATAAAGATAATTTTCATTGACTTTATATAACTATAATTATATGAATAAAATAAGACAAAGCTGTAATTGGAGCTTGTAAATGGATCAACGAGAAGATTTTAAGAATTTGACTAAGTCAATACGGGGCAAATTTAATTGGACACAATCAGAAATGGCGAAAATACTTGGTGTAACTCAAGCAGCTGTTTGCAAGTGGGAAAAAAGAGGATCTATCTCCGTAATAAATTATCTCAAGCTGCAAAAGTTGAAGGATAGTTCTAGCCCTATGCCTGCTTTTACTACTTCTCCCACAGAAAAGAATGAACATCAACAGCATCATTCACATTCTTAAAGAAGAAAGATCAGAGATGATAGATGTCCTACAGATCACTATAAGCAAAGTCCAGTTGATTGATCTTGTTAATAAGATTGGACAGGAAACCATATATTATGGTCTCCGTTCGCCTGAAGATGCATGTTTTGAAATAAGGATAGATCCCTCATCAACAGGTTTTCTTGTCTATATGCTGCATAGTATCTTTGCGCGTGATGATAGAAAATATTTCCCGTTATTTCCGTACGATGATTTTAATCAATGGTTTTTATCTGTGTTTACGCAAGCTTTTACAACTTGGTTTGATAATTATTTTTCTCAAGAGTTGTCATCTTTTTATCGCTTAAATGAACTGATCTTGTTTACAGCCTTAGTCAAAAGTAAGCTTGATTTCTTAAGGGATAAACTCATCGAAAAAAGAAAAGAAGAAATTGAATTAATAGATGATGCATGCAGTGTGTGTCTGAATCTGAGTTAATCCAATTTTTTAAAGTCTATGAAGTCGGTTTGTGTCGTTACAGTCATTGTTGTTTCTGGTTTCAATGGGGATGTATGAGTAATGATTAAAGTAACTTGGGCTTTTATATCTTCTTCACGCGCAGCTACAAAAATAAGGATTCCTGTGTACTTATCTTCTGAGGGAGCTATAGAAATATTAACATCGATTTCTTGTCCCGTTCGAAAATCCTTTGCTTTCTCACAGTATCCGGATGATATTGTGTGTGACGTTGGTCTGGCATCAGGATTAACATATGGTGATTGCATTTGCCGCAATCTTATTTCCGGTTTGTATCTAATGCCATATCCAAGAATAAAGCGAGAACCATCTTTTAGCTTTATATTTAAAACGTGGATGACAGTTTGTGCATTGTTTTTTATCTTTAAACAAAGAAGCGTCCACTTGCATTTTGTTGGCAAGTGGGGTCCAGTTATATATATGGAAGGTGGCGTTCCTAAATCCTCTACTCTTTTGTTATCTAACAAAATTTTAATATGTTCTTCTGACCATTTGGCAAGATCTTTTGTCGATATTGCTTGCTCTTTAAAGACTATCGTCTGTTCTTGGCTTTCTGCAAATTGCTTGCTTATCCATTCTTTATCTTCTTCTCGTTTTTTTGCAGCTGTTTCTAAATCATCTTTGCGGATTTTAGCGGCTTCTTTACGGTCTTTATTTCTTAAAATAAGCGCTACTGAAAGAGATCCGATAAATGACAGGAAACCTGTAAGAAATATCTTTATCCATTCTTGTATCATAACTCCCCCCACTTTTTTAGAATCGTTGGGAGGATACTTTTTCAAAAACATTTTTTCAAGACAAGCAATCACAACACGTTCTGTCATAACACACATATAAATACGTAGAGCCTTAAGGGGATTATGATCACTAACGCACAAACCATTTTATGTCTTGATCTAGGGACCAAGACAGGCTGGGCAATATGCGGTGCGGATGGTCACATAACAAGCGATACAGAAGATTTTCAATCACGCCGTTTTGAAGGCGGTGGTATGCGTTATTTACGCTTTAAACGGTGGCTTACTGAACTAAAGAGATCTGTTGATGAAATTGACGCGGTATATTTTGAAGAGGTGCGCCGGCATGTGGGTACAGACGCTTCTCATATTTACGGAGGCTTTCTAGCAACCTTAACAGCGTGGTGTGAACATCATCAGATACCATATGAAGGCATTCCTGTTGCTACCATTAAGAAAGCAACGACAGGCAAAGGAAATGCTTCAAAAGAAGAAATGATTAAGGCAATGCGTGCAAAAGGTCACACGCCTTGTGATGATAATGAAGCAGATGCTTTGGCAATTTTATATTTAACGAAAGAAGGGGATATACATGTCCAGTAAAATACCATGGACAAGACTTTTTGCAGACAAGTGGTTATTTGATCTTGCACATTTGCCTGCGATTGAAGGCAATGTTTATATGCGGTTGCGATTGCAAATGTTGCGTATCAGAGAACCTCTTTTCAATGATGCGCAAATATTATCTCATTTTACTTGCTGTTCAGTAAAAAGGTTTCAAAAGGCATTAGATTATTTATTTAGATCTGGACACATTATCTGTTTAGAAGATGGTCGTTTGTGGAGTTCAGATGTTGAAGAAGAATTAAAAAATTCGGATGAAACTTTAAATAAGTTTGCAGAAAGAGCGCAGAAAGCAGCCAATACGAGGAAACATAAAAATCAAGAAGATTCTTCAAGAAAGCCTCAAGATTCTTTAAGAAGTCTTCAAGATTCTTCAAGAGGGTACAATAACAATAACATATATAATAAAAAACTAATACTATCGCATTAGCAAAAAAAGAAACTGATTTTGAAAATTCAGAAACAATCGATTTGGTTCACGAACCAATCGAGGTTGATGCTGTTGAGAGTCAATCAGAACAAATCGAAACGGTAGCAGATAACCAACCTCCCATTCACGAGCAAGAGAACGTTCCCAAAAAAGCAAAACGAGCGAAAGCTAATCGCGGTTGTCGATTGCCTACGGATTTTGAACCCGATTACGATTTTGCAATCGAAGAGGGCTTTCCTCCAGAGCGTGTCAAAGTCGAAATTGCAAAGTTTCGAGATTATTGGAAAGCCTGTGCAGGAAAGAATGCTATCAAACGTGATTGGCAAGCAACATGGCGTAACTGGGTGCGAAAGGCTATCGAGGATTTAGAGAAAACAAAAAACACGAACAACAATGGTGGAAACAATGGAAATTACACTCAAAAGCAAAAAAGCATTGGGGAGCGTATCGCAGACAGTCTCCTTGATATCGGAAATCGAGGGTATTTTGAAACACATTCATGCGATGATACCTCCGAGCGGTCCGTTTGTTTTGAAGGAAGGCAGCCAATTAACGAAACAGCAGGAATCGATTGCTTTAGAGGCTGGTGATCAATTGCAAGAGCTCTTCGCAGTGAAAGCAGGTAAAGAGGATATAGCAAAAGCAATTCGCATGCTGTCGTGTGGTTTGAAAATAGCACAACAATCAGACCATGAGGGAATGGCGTTGACCTATGGAATGGTTTTGGAAAATGTCTCTGCATGGTCACTGATGACAGTGGTCAAACGGATTTTATGTGATGAAATAAATTGTTTATCCGATACGTTGTTTCCGAGCACACGAGAACTTGTCAGGTTGTGTCGTGATTTGGAAAACGATCTTTTGAGAAAAGTCAATTTTGTACGCAATGCTGTTTTGAGATTCCGTGAAAAGGAGTTGAAAGAACAAGCAGAGAAAGAGCATTCAATGCCTATAACGCTTGTTCACAAGCAAGAGCTTGAAGAAACTTTAAATGGCATTGGTGGGATAATGAA
>NZ_JBHIQF010000059.1:0-1446 GCF_042196445.1 Bartonella sp. AP11XZML | reverse complement strand
GCATATGATTTGTTAAGCACAGCTATTTATTCAGATTTATCTCAAAAAATGGCTATGAAAATAGGAGGAGAATATATACCTAAAAAAATATATTTACGTCATTTTTATAAAATGGTTGCGGATACTAAATCCGCTCAATTGTCCTTAAAAAAGCAAATAAAAAGAATGACTGATTTAATCAATGATAAAGCAATAAAATTAAAGAAAGAACTCGAGGGTAAAGGTTTGCGTTCTGAAGTTTTTGATGCAATCATCAATGTTATTCAACAGCGTTCTCAACATTTAAAAATTTAATCTATTTTCTTTTTTATTTCTCATTTTCTAACGGATAAAGTTTTATGGCGTTATGGATAAACTGCTTAAATGTTCGCCTGATAAGGCTAATACTAATGGTTAATAATTTAAGTAAGAAAAATTCTCAATTTTAACTCTTGATAGATATACAAAAAGACATTATTTGAGTACAATGTACTTCAACTGAAGAGGAGTTTTAGATAATGGCAAGAATTCAGGTACGAATTCATGATGATATAAATGTTTCCGCAAGTGCTGTTATTGAAGAAGCAGGTCTAACTATATCTGATGTCGTATGTATGTTTTTAACAAATATTGCTGTAGATAAAGCCTTGCCTGTTTATTTATTTAGAACTGAAGGTAATGTCAAAATTCATCAATCTGTAAAGTGAACTAAAACTAGCTTAAATGAAAAGGAGCTTTGGATAATGGCAAGAATTCAAGTCCATGTCCCAGATGCTATCAAACACGTTTCAGAAGAGGTTATTCAATCTACGGGTTTAACTATTTCCGATGCTGTACGTATGTTGATGGTATATATTGCTAAAAATGAAGTTTTACCGCTTGATCTTTTTCAACCTTCTCCAGAAACGCTACAAGCTATCAAGGATGCAGAGGATGGGTGTATGGAAAGTATGTCATTAGATGATTTGCGAAACATGATCTGCAATGATGAAGATAAAAAAAACGAATTAAAAAAGCGCGCTTAAGCCAAGACATATGAGGGAAATTATCAGCACTAGATTATTTCGGCGTGATGTTAAACGTGAAAAAAAAGGAAAGCACGCTCACATATTAAAAACAGACTTACTCCTTGTGATTGAAACATTGGCAAAAGACAAACCATTGGAAGTACGTTTTAAAGATCATAGGATGATAGGTGCTTGGCGGGGTTGGCACGATTGTTATAATTGCCATATTAAACCAGATCTTATTTTGCTTTATAGAAAGCCTGAAACTAATACATTAGAATTATTACGTCTTGGTTCCCATTCAGAACTGCGTATATGATTAATTGTTTTTTCCGTTCTTAAAAAAATGAAATTAAAAAACACATATAACAACTTCTAATATCAGAAAAAACGATCATTTTTTATGAACGAAAATTGTATATTTAATTCCTATTTTTTCTATGCAATAATATATCAGTTT
>NZ_JBHIQF010000058.1:0-5082 GCF_042196445.1 Bartonella sp. AP11XZML | reverse complement strand
AATAGAAACCAGAGGTATATTTACTTGGATAGATGATACTGTAATGTATTCCCTTACAAAAATAATGGATAGCACCATTACGCATCACTATTGCGCTTTAGCTGCTCAACTTAAAGAGCTTTTTGTATTTTAGACTTATATTTATGGCAACATTATGTCTGTGCCCTAGATTTATCATCACTGGTTGTAAAACAACCGATAACACAAGCATAATTTAAAGATTGTGCTCAAACTTTAAAAACTGAAAGGAAGAAGGGGAAATATCTATGAATAAAGTTCTCATAACAACATTGCTACTTTGCACAGGGCTCATCACAGTTGGATGTGAAAAAACCTATAGCGTCGCAGAATTTAAAAAAGATAAAAAATTGATGGAAGAATGGGTTGTGAAATGTGGAGTCTCAGGTAATTCAAAAAACTGTGAAAATGCACGATTAGCAGCAGTTGAACTTCGTAAAGAATATTACCATAACCTTGCAAATGAACTTCTTGAAGATAATCAAGAACAAAAAAAATCTGAAAAAACAGAAAAATAAACTATAAAAAAAGAGGAAGAGTTTTCCAAGAAATTGGAGCACTACATATTACAAAGGGACTAGTAATGGCACCTAGCGCACTATTTTTCTTTACTCGGATGGACAAAGCTGTCATGGATCCCCTTGTAAAGCTAATGGATCAAAGTATTGGCGGTCTTTCAGCTGGTTTAAATGCTCCAATTAAACTCTCTGCCACAATTTATATCATTTTTCTTGGTTATAATATTATCTACGGTCGTTATTCTGTACCATTATGGGATTTTATAGCAACAGCTTTCAAACTTGGTATCATTGTTACACTAACCACAAATGCTTCTAGCTATAATACATGGGTCAGAGATATATTTTTCCATGATTTGCCTAATGCTATTACACATCTTGTACACACATCAAAGCTAGAACCCAGTATATGGGATAGTATGCTTCACAATGCGGTTGGAAAAATTTTTAAACAAGTAGAAAATGCAGGAGTTCTTGATACTGTTGGCATATGGATAGGTGGAGCAATCTGTACGGTAATTATTACTATATTTTGTGGTATTGGTTTTATTATATCAACATTTGCTAAAATTGGTTTATTTCTTGTCCTATCAGTAGGTCCACTCTTTATAAGCCTGTATATGTTTTCAACAACAAGAAGATTTACAGAAGCATGGTTAGGACAAGTTGCCAATTTTATCATTCTACAAATTTTGATAGTTCTACTAGGCAGTTTATATATTGATATTGCAATGAGTATCCTTAAAGAAAATTTTGGAGAAATTCTCCTAACCTTACTTCGAATTATTGTTATTAGTTTTTGTGGCGGTTACCTCTTCATTAACTTACCCGGCATTGCATCAACTTTAGCTGCTGGTGGAGCCTCTCTTACAGGAGCAGCGAAATTAGGTGCAGACTCAGCAAAACCGTTTGGGAAAGCTGCTCAAGCAGGTGCTAAGGCTATAATTCATGGTCTAAAAAAACTCATCTCGAAAAAAAAGGAAGCCTAAGTTCAAATGCGGGAATTTAAAAAAATTGGGATTATCTTACCATTTCTCTTTCTCAGTGGCTGTGTGTCTTCACCAAACACACTGAAGTCACTCCCAAAGTGTGATGGATATTCTAAACGTCCACTCAACAGATCAATGTGGAATTGGGAAGGGAAAAAACCCACGCCCACGCCCATTATCATCAGTAACAACACACCTTCACCCGTGAAAGAAGGGAAGCTGGAAACGCTTCTGGCACAAAAATTAACGGATGAAGAAATCAAATCTTACAAAAATTGCGGGCAAAAAGCATGAAAGAAAATGCCGTAGAACAATACATCGCTGAAGCGCGCTCGTTCGATCAAGATCGCATGCTCGCCTCACGCCGCACCACCCGCGTCTCGCTTGCCATTACCGGCATCGCGGTTGCTGTTGCAATAATGTCTTCTCTCGCGGTCATCACCCTCACACCCCTTAAAACCGTGGAACCTTTTGTCATCCGTGTGGACAATTCAACCGGCATCACCGAAGTTGTGGAAGCCTTAAAAGAAGGTCCCACCAATGTCGACGAAGCAATCACACGCTACTTTGCTGCAAAATATGTCCGCTCCCGTGAAGGCTTCACCACAGAAGAAACACAACACAACTTCCAAACCGTCTCTCTCCTCTCTTCTTCTGAAGAACAGCAAAGATTTGCCAGCTGGTATGGAGCAAGAAATCCCCAAAGTCCTCAAATTCTCTATAAACATGCCGCCGTTACAATAACAATAAAATCAATCTCCTTTATCAATGACGATGTTGCCCAAGTGCGTTACTACAGAACTGTACGTAACAACGACAACAAAAAAGAATTCATCACCCACTGGGTTGCAACCCTCACCTTTGAATATACCAATGCCCCTATCTCTGTCCAAAACCGTTTGATAAATCCTCTAGGGTTTATCGTTAATGAATATAGAACCGATCCGGAAGTGGTCAACTGATCATGACAAAAAAATTCCTTTTTCTCATTCTTAACATCGCTATTACCCTTTCTTTAACGCCTAGCCATGCCAGTGTTTTTCCCACCCGCACGCCAAGCGATAGCCGCATTCGCTTTATTAATTATGATGCTTATAATGTCACAAAAATTATTGGCTCCATACGCTCATCCGTACAAATAGAATTTTCTGCCAATGAAGAAATTGCTCATGTAGCCATTGGCAACAGCGTTGCATGGGAAGTTGCACCAGCGGGTAATATTCTTTTTCTAAAGGCAAGAGAAGTCCAACCCATTACCAATCTCCAAGTCGTCACCACAAAGCTTGATGGCTCAAAGCGCTCTTATCAATTTGAACTCATCATTAAAGATGGAGAAATTTCCTCTGGACAAGAAACATATTTCCTTGTGAAATTTCGCTACCCACAAGAAGAAGCAGAACAAAGAAGACTCGCAGCCCTTATGCGACAAGAAAAACAACAATCCCAACGGATTGATAATGTCTTCAACGCTTATGAAATATACGGACCTCGCAATTGGGCTTACACCGCTCAAGGCTCTATCACTCTCGAACCCTCCTCCGTTTATGACAATGGCAAAACCACAACATTTACATTTCCAAACAACCAAGAAATCCCTGCCATTTATATTGTCAGCAATGACGGTNGAAGCCTATCAACCCAAAGGCGTTAATCCAGGAACCGGAACCACCTCACCAGCTGTTGAACGTAAAATTGCATCAGATCTTTAAATAAGCGGGAATTGAAGGGGACAAAACATGAGTGATAAATCAATCATCGAAGATCGAGACACTATTAGGGATAGCGGAACAACAGCATTGTCTTTTCCCGACAACCAAGAAATCCCTGCCATTTACATTGTCAACAATGATGGTACAGAATCGCTGGTTCCCAAAACCACAAGAGGCAACATGGTGATTGTCCATGCCATTAGCGCACGCTTCACCCTAAGACAGGGAAAAAACGTCCTATGCGTCTTTAATGAAGCCTATCAACCCAAAGGCGTTAATCCAGGAACCGGAACCACCTCACCAGCTGTTGAACGTAAAATTGCATCAGATCTTTAAATAAGCGGGAATTGAAGGGGACAACACATGAGTGATAAACCAATCATCGAAGATCGCGGATCTATTGGGGATGGCAAAAACAATAGCGCTAAAACCGCCGGCAAAAAAATAGTTGTCGCAATAGCCTGTATAGGAATCTGCGGCTATGTCCTCTGGAACATCTTATCCACCCCCACAGAACAAAAAGACACCGCAAAAGCTCATAAAAAACAAGCACAAAGCTTTCACAATTCCCTCGCCCCTTTAGAGCTCGCCCCCTCTGACCCGCGTGCAAACATAGCGCCAATAACCTTACCACCCCCACAACCACTCGCACCAGAACCCAAAAAAGATGACCCACTACTTGATGCCGCAAGACGTGCCCCTGTCTTAGCTTTTGCCAAAGGCTCTAAATCTCAATTAAAAGACATTGTCAACACGACTCTCAACCCCCTTGAAAAATTCCATGCCCTTGAAAATCTCGCGAATGCGCAAAATTCTCCTGCCCTTCAAGACACACAAAATTTTGCGACCCTCTTAAAACCTACCACAACAGAAGAAGCAAAAGCAAAAGCAAAACTCATCGGCAATAGAAACTTTATCATCGCCATGGGAACCTCTATCCCCTGTATCTTAGAAACGGCATTAAACAGTGAGCAACCAGGCTTTGCAAGCTGCATCATCAACCGTGATATCCTCTCCGACAATGGTCGCGTTGTTTTACTTGATAAAGGAACCCAAGTCATTGGAGAATACCGCGGTGGGATAAAACAAGGTCAATCCCGCCTCTTTGTTCTCTGGACAAGAGCAAAAACCCCAACCGGTGTCATCATCGACCTTGCCTCACCCGCAACAGACAGTTTAGGAAGAGCTGGTTTTGATGGCAACATCAACACCCATTGGTGGGAACGCTTTGGCTCTTCCCTTTTGTTGACCGTTATTGATGGTGCCACAACCGCCCTAACAAATAAAATAGTAGGCAATTCCAATAAAGAAGGTTCAAACAACTCTGGAGGCGGCGGTTTTGAAGGCGCAAACAACACTGGAAAAGATACAGCCACCGTTGCCCTTGAAAATCAAATCAACATCCCGCCTACCCTAGAAAAATTTCAAGGCGAACTGGTCAACATCTTTGTAGCAAAAGATCTCGATTTTTCCTCTGTTTATAAATTAACCATCACAGGAAAAAAGAGAAACGCTTTCTCGCGTTCTACGCCAGGCTATTCCTTTTTTTAATTCTCACGTTCAGAGTATATTATGCCAACAGCAAAAAACATAGAACGAGCCTCTATCGTTTTAACAAAATTAAAAATCTTAGATGACTTCCTCAATGATGAGAATTTATTTGAGATTGTTGTCAATCGCCCAGGCGAAGTGATTGTTGAGGGTCCAAATGGTTGGCAAACCCACATCTTAAAAGAGCTAACCTACAGCGAACTAGAAGGGATTGCGAAAGTTGTTGCTGCCTACACAACACAAAAAATCAGTGTAGAAAACCCCGTTCTCTCCGCAACACTGCCAAACAACGAACGC
>NZ_JBHIQF010000057.1:0-2506 GCF_042196445.1 Bartonella sp. AP11XZML | reverse complement strand
CGCATTATGTGAAACACCCATCTTCTTCGCAAACGCACGAACCGATAGACCCTTACGCGTTTTCTTATTCATAGTTGCTCCTTGCCTTTTTCTCTGCCATAAGAAGTAAGAGTTTACGGTGTTACGAATGATTGACAATCGGGTATAATCGGGTATATATTCCGGTATGAAAACAGATACACTTCAAGTTACACAAGAATTGTTGGCTCTCATTACTGAGATTGATGAGTTCAAAGGGGCATGGCGCGCCCTTGGTACTCTTGCACCTGAGCGATTGAACGCTCTTCGTCATATTGCTACTGTTGAAAGTATTGGATCTTCCACACGCATTGAAGGGAGTAAGTTAACAGACCGCGAAATCGAACAGCTTTTGGTAAACTTAGAAATTAAACGTTTCAAGAGTCGTGATGAACAAGAAGTTATCGGTTATGCCAAGGTTATGGAAACAATCTTTCAATCTTGGAGTGATATTTCTATTACTGAAAATCATATTAAACAACTTCATCGTGATCTTTTGTGTAATAGTGATAAAGATCAACGACATCGAGGTGAATATAAGACTTTACGCAATGATGTAGCAGCATTTAATTCTCAAGGGAAAATGGTTGGCATTGTTTTTGAAACAGCTACACCATTTGATACACCATACCGAATGCAAGAGCTTATTACTTGGTTCAATAAAACCAATGAATTAAAGGATCTTCATCCTTTACTTACGATTGGTATTTTTAATGTAACATTTTTAGCTATTCATCCTTTTCAAGATGGAAATGGACGTTTAAGCCGTATCTTAACCACCCTGCTTTTGTTACAAAAAGGTTATGTTTATGTACCATATTCATCACTTGAAAGCATTATTGAGAATAATAAAGAAAGCTATTACTTAGCTTTAAATCAAACTCAAAAAACAATTTATACTAAAACACCCAATTGGGAGCCTTGGATACTCTTTTTTTTACGTGCTCTACAAAAACAAAAACGCCAATTAGAAATAAAAATAGAGAGTGAAAAAAATGCTCTTTTTTCCTTATCTGAATTGGCTCTTAATATTCTTGATTATGTGCGTAATCACGGACGTGTTACAACCCGCGATATGGTGCGTGAGGTTGGTGCAAGCCCTAATACACTTAAAGTAACTTTTACATCATTAGTTGAAAAAGGTCTTTTGATACGTCATGGTGGTGGACGATCAACTTGGTATAGCGCACCTTAATTTTATTGCCTTCTTAACCACCTCCCCATTTTTGAGAACGGGGAGGGGACTTCTGTTTTTGAACTTAAGCAACCTTTTTAATAGGGCTCTCGAAATTTGGTTCATAAGCGCGCAACAAAGAATCCATGCTATGTGGCGGTTCGGAAGCTCCAAAATCTGTCAAAATTGCCAAGATTTTTGTAATATTGGGTACGTCATCTTGAAGTTTTAAAATCAAAACCTTTTCTATTGCATTCATAGTTTGAACCAGAGCACTACAATCTTTGTCGCTCACATTTTCATCATTAGAAAATTGGGATAATGCTATCCACAAATCACATAAGAAGTTGGTGTCTATCTTCATTGCACACCTCCATGAATTTGTTCTCTTAAACATGCCAATCCTCTGGAGGTAATTTTCGTTGAAGGGAGTACCTTTTCTGTACCATCCGGTCTTTGAATGGTGATAGCAGGGCAATCCATGAAACCTTTTTTGATTTTATCCTGATAAGGTAACAGAGGCGCTCCTGGAGCACGACGATAGACCCAATCATGTTTACGCAAGTAGTCGGTTAAGTCCTTTGGTCGTACTTCAAGCATCTTTGCTGCTTCTATCAAACCGAATAAACCATCAGAACGTTTTAAGCCTTCCAAAGCTTTTGCTTTGGGCTCTAACTCAGCAATAACATGATCTTTCTGCTCTATTTGGCTTTGTAGGTGGTTCAAGACACCAAGTAATGCTTCGGGTTTAGAGTAGTCAACTTGTGGTGTTGCTATCTGTGGTGTTGCTACTTGTCTTTCCAATTCTTGCCAACGGTCTATAATTTTAGCTCGCAAGGCAGTGCTGTAACCTGAAACAAGAATTAAACATTCACGCTTGGGGAGGTGATAACAAGGGCGGCTTTTCCCTTGTTCATCAATATAATTGCTTAAAAATTTAGCCAGCCCAAATTTGGGCTCGCTAAAATCAACCACCCCAAATTTGGGGGCGTTAAGTTCTTCAAGCATTTGCTTAATGTCACGCATAACATGTTTATGTTGTTTACCACACAATTCTGCAATCTCACGGCTAGACATAGTCTGAGTGGTAGCATTATTAGTAGTGCTTTCTTTAATTTCTATAAGTGTGTTCATTATGAACTCCTATGTGCTTAAAGTTTCTTAATGACACTCAATTAAAGAGTGCCGGGTGCTAAGAAACACGGCACATAGCCCGTCGTTATGCCTTTCCCAAAAGGGTATTGTATAGCATAACCACACCCGACAATATCATTATATGCTTGTAGCATACAACGAGTCAAAGTTTTTAATTGG
>NZ_JBHIQF010000056.1:0-2361 GCF_042196445.1 Bartonella sp. AP11XZML | reverse complement strand
TGAGAGTTCACATGATGCGATTAATGGTAGTCAGATCAACACGATTTCTCAGAATGTAGCTAAATTCCTTGGTGGCGATGCGGCATTTAAAGACGGTAGCTTTACCAACCCTACTTATAACTTATCTCGCGTTTCTGAAGATGGTGAGGTAACACAAAAAGCCTTTACCAATGTTGGTTTAGCATTTGAAGGACTTGATGCAAATATCAAAAATGTGAATCAGCGTATTAAGGAAGTCTCGGAAGGAGTTGCACAAGATTCTTTATCATGGAGCGAGGGTGAAAAATCCTTTGTAGCCTTGCATGGAGGAAAAGACGGTGCAAAGACAAATAGCAAGATTAAGTTCCTTGCGGCAGGAGATATTACGAAAGAATCTACAGATGCAGTAAATGGCTCCCAACTTTATTCCTTAGGAAAAGATCTTGCATCGTACTTAAATGGTGATGCTAAGTATGAGAAAGATCAATGGTTGTTGCCTAGATTTAAAGTTACACACCTTAAAGAAGATGGCACATCAGAAGAAGCTGAGTACGATAGTGTTTCAGAAGCTCTTTCAGGTGTTGGTAATTCTTTCACGAATGTGGTTAAAGACTTTAATGACAAAGTCACGAATATCACAGAATCTGTCCAAGGCGATGCACTGTTGTGGAATAAGGACGCAGAGGCATTTGTAGCCAAGCATGGGTACAAGGAAAGCAAGACGAACAGCAAGATAACGTCGCTTGCAAATGGGGATATCACTAAAGANGCAGAGGCATTTGTAGCCAAGCATGGGTACAAGGAAAGCAAGACGAACAGCAAGATAACGTCGCTTGCAAATGGGGATATCACTAAAGACTCAAGCGATGCTGTAGCAGGAAATCAGCTATATGCTCTAGGTAACAGTGTTGCGCAGTCTTTAGGTGGTGATGCTAGTTATGCAGGTGGCGCTTGGACGGCTCCAAGTTTCAAAGTTAAGATCGTCAAAGAAGATGGCAGTGCTGTTGAAGAACAAAGTTATGATGATGTTGCTAAAGCATTTGCTGGTGTAGGGAATTCATTCACGAATATTCACAAAGAGCTTAAGAATGAGATTAACCAAGTTGTGGGAGATAGTCTTGTTAAACAAGATGAAAAGACACATGCTATTAGTGTAGGGGGTGAAAAGAGTGGTACAGAAGTTAAGCTTTCGAATATTGATGGTGCCGCACGGACTCTTTCCGGTGTGAAATCAGGAATGCTTTCGGAAGCATCGAGTGATGCGGTCAATGGTTCTCAGCTTTTTGATACGAATAAGACTGTTGCAACTTATTTAGGTGGTGGCGCTGAATATAAAGAAGGTCAATGGAATGCTCCAAGCTTTAAAGTTAAGATCGTCAAAGATGATGGCAGTGCTGTTGAAGAGCAAAGTTATGATGATGTTGCCAAAGCGTTTGCTGGTGTAGGGGCTTCATTCACGAATATTCACAAAGAGCTTCAGAGTGAGATTAATAAAGTTGTAGGAGATAGTCTTGTTAAGCAGGATGATGCTACGAAGGTAATCAAGATAGGTGGTGAAAAAGAGGGTAGTGCAATCACAATTTCAAACATGAATGGTGATGCACGTAGTCTCTCTGGCGTGAAAGCTGGAACACTTTCTGAAGGCTCGACGGAAGCAGTGAATGGTTCTCAGCTTTATTCCTTGAATCAGACGCTGGCGACTTATTTTGGTGGTGGAGCTCACTATGAAGATGGTCAATGGGTAGCACCTACTTTCAAAGTTACGACATTTAATGATGATGGTAGTTCAGAAGAGCATAGCTACCCTAATATTGCGGAAGCGTTTGCTGGTGTAAGCAATTCATTTACAAAGCTTCATAATGAGATTTCAGACAATATTGAGCAGAATGCGTTGTTGTGGAGTGATGAAGATGGTGCGTTTGTAGCGCTTCATGGGAAGGGAGATAAAAGAAGTAAGAGCAAACTGAAGTCAGTTTTAGATGGCGATATTTCTGAAGGTTCGACAGAGGCGATTACGGGCAATCAGCTTTATTCCTTGCATCAGACGCTAGCGATGTATTTAGGAGGAGGAGCTAGCTATGAAGGTGGCGAATGGAGGGCTCCGGAATTCAAGGTTTCACAATTCAATTCTGATGGTAGTTCGTCAGAAAAGAAGATCTATCATGATGTAGCAGGAGCTTTTGATGGTGTCAGTGATGGTATGACGAGTATCAACGAGCGTATTCATGATGTTGAGAAGAATGTGGCGAGTAATGGTTTGAATTGGAATGAAGAAGAAGGCGCGTATGATGCGAAGCATGATGGTAAGTCGAGTAAGATTACGAATGTATTGGATGGTAAGATAGAAGAAGGCTCGCAAGAAGTTGTTAATGGTGGTCAGCT
>NZ_JBHIQF010000055.1:0-3377 GCF_042196445.1 Bartonella sp. AP11XZML | reverse complement strand
GCGATTATCAAGCGTCAACCGCCCCATGGCATCTGCCGCTTGCATGGGATCAAACCTATCCTGCAAACCATATTGTTTGGCTGTGCTGTCTATAAATTGATACAACCCACCAGCAGAAGAACGGGGATTCCTTGCATTCGGATTGCCTCCACTTTCCACTTGCGCAACACGGTACAAATAGCTTTCTGGTAAGCCATAACGCGCTGCTGCTTGACGGATCGCTTGATTAACAGAAGGACTAGAACGGGTCATAGCCTAATCTCCTCCCTTACTCAAATGCACTCAATAAATTCAACTCCTCCGTTGAGGCTTTTCCCCCACCTCCAAACAAAGCAGCAGAAAGCTTTTTGAACCATTCTTTTGTCGCATATCCCTTATGATGCGCGTTTACCATGCGTTGAATGAGAGCTACAATTTGATCATTCTTAATCTGTGTCCCCCCTGTTAACAATTTGACAACATCCTTTTCAATCCGTTGACGCTCTCTAAACGCCGCCTCTTTGAAAGGAACCCAAGCTGCCTTCCCAGCAGCTTTTGCTAATTGTACAGCTGCATCACGTTTACCCGTTGGCATACTGACATTATGCGTAAAAGATATCTTTTCATCCGCTACACGACCTGGTATTCTATTATAAAAATCTGCATAATCGGCTTCTTTTTCGACAACCTTCTTGACCGCAGAAGCTTTATCGGCTCCATAAATCTTTGCAAATCGTTTATACAGATCATTCGTACCAAAAATCTCCTTTGCCGTGGACACTTCGTCTTTTGTTTGATCCATGCCTTGTAAAAGTTCTGCCCTTGAACCCTTTTTAAAGTATTCTTGTTGTGCCTTTGGTAATTCATCAAAGATTTTACTGAACTCATCCTTATTAACCGACTTGCTAAGGATTTTGGAACCTTCATCCATGGCATCTAAACGTGAACTATATTGATGATACAATGATCGTGCCTTCTTATATTTAGGCGATATATCATCCATAAGCTCTAATAACTTTTTCTGAATGCCAACTAAGGTATGAACTTTACTATTATCTCCTATCTTCTCGGCTTCATCTCTCATAAGACCAAGTTTCACCTTCGTTTCATGGAGAACTCCCATGTTGGGTTTTTCTTTAAGGAGATTAAATTTTTCAGAAGAAAACGAACTGACTTCTTTGCCACCACTCGTGAATTCCTGTAGCCCTCCTTTATAAGCCTGTTTGAAGTATGGACGCTTCATTAATTCATTAAGAGCACCATAATGCTGTTCTCCTATTGGTGTTTTTTGAGCTATTTCGTAAAGAGTATGTGGTTCTGCTTTCCTAATCGCGATAAGATCATCTTTTAAACCTGTAACATTTTGACGAGGAACAAAGTGTTCATCTGCTGCCTGATGAATACGCTCCCCTCCTCCCAGCGCTCTCTGCCCAGCTCTTTTAGTCAAATCAAGATAAGCTCCTTGATTTCTTTTCGCGATATCAAAAACAAGATCTTGTAAAAAAGGACTATGATCAGCTACATAATCGGTAGAGACCGCATTCTTAAAAGATTTTCCTAGATCTTCAGAAGCTTCATTGCCTAAATGTTTACTGATTGCTCTTAACGTGTCTGTTGCAACACCTTCCTTATGAGAAGGAGAAAAAAGTCTTCGTATTCCGCTTACCGGATAACCAGCTAAATGAGCTAAAGCACTTCCAGCCAATGCCCCACCCGCTCCTAAACCTGCACCAGATAACGTACTTGTAAGTGTATTACCAAGCCCTTCACCTTCTCCCGCTCCATGTAATGCACCAGATGCCGCCCCTACTTTAAGCAAATGCGGCAATGTTGTTTTGTTCGTGATGCCTAAAAATGGACTTGCAAATCGACTTGGGGGTAACTGACCTGCTTTCAAAAAGGCTTGACCTAATTTTGACCCCGCCACATTCCTTGCAAGTGTAGGCGCTACAAGGCGTGCTCCTGAGGCTAATAATCCTCCCCCTAAAGTCGCAAGGGAAGGGATTGCCGACCCTAAAGCATTTCCAGCAAAAGAAGTCCAATAATGTTGATCACTCATCCTACGATAATAATCACGTAGTCTATTGGCTTCTTTCTCATATTTTTCTATGGTTTTCTTATCTCCAGTCCAATAGTTGTAAAGCCCCTTCGCAAAAGCCTTTATTGCCAACTCATCATCAGAATCACGTCCTGCCGCTGTAATCCCCGCAATTTCATCATCTAAATTAAAACTCAATCCATGCTTTAAAGAATTCCAAAAAGCTTCACTTTGCGTGATTTCGGGATGTTGGGGTGATGTTTCGTACCCTCCAAAATTTTCATATTCATTATCAGGAATACGTCCAATAATTTTTATATCAGGACCAAAGTCTGGTAACGTTTCCCCCCTTAACTTACCATATTCATCATCAGGAATACGTTGAATAATCTTCACGCTAGGACCAAAATTAGGAAAAGACTCTCGATAAGCATTATTATAATGAGGCATAATCTATCCCTTAACAGCTTTATATTTAATACCATTGTGGTTTAAGATAAACTTTGTTCCAGAAGGCAATTTATTAGCTTCTTCTGTATTATTCACTACTGGTGCATTTGCCCAATCCCCTTGTGACATCGGTGAATCTACAAAATATTTATCAGAGATTTCTCGGGGCGTATCTATAGGCTGACCTGTTAATGCGTTGTACAGTTGAAGATCATTATGCCTATTGAAAAAATCAAATGCTGTTTTAATTACTTTTAAAGTCCTCTCCAATCCCTCTTTATCTCGCCCAACATCCAAAGAACCAAACATTGATGATAGTGCCTGACTTTCAAAATTTGATATAGGACCAGTTCCTACTGTTCCGCTAGGACTCATCGATTTTAGATTCTCAAATACCGTCCTTAGAACACCACCTCTAATTCCCTCCAATAATTTGTCTAAGTTGTACCCATCACTTCCACCAGCTTTTTTCGTAAACCACCCCTTAAATCCTGTAGCACTACCTTTTTGAAGGAGGTTAAAAGCAGCTTTCAGATCATTTAATCCAGCTCTCAACTGCTGCTTGGTGGTGAACATATTTTTTATCCTTCTACCCTCCCATTCTTTCTGGGCTTGTAGTTTTTGATTATACTCAAGTTCTTGTGGAGACCCCTTTACCGGTCTCATTTCGCGTTCACCAGTCTCTGGATTGGTATACCATTGAAACCCCTGACTTAACTTAGGAGTATCACCACCTGTTAGCATCGCACTAAGCATTTGAGGATTACGTGCCATAATAGCAGCTTCTTCTTCACTATAGCCTTTGGACTTTAGATACTCGACGGTCTGATTAACCTGTCCTCTTTTTTCTCTTTCCATATCACCACGACGAAGATTCATAGCTGCATTCGCTAAACTTTGTGCTATCGTC
>NZ_JBHIQF010000054.1:0-1561 GCF_042196445.1 Bartonella sp. AP11XZML | reverse complement strand
GTGGTCATGAATCCCATAAGTTCCCATACCTGTCTTGGAGATGCGGGTCCAAAATGCCAAAAAAGGTATGGCTCATCTCATTTAAAACAAAAACCTTGAATTAAATAATGGAGTAAAAAATGAAACAAACTCTAAAGCTATTAGGTGCTGTAACTTTGTTAAGTATCACCGGATGTCAGTTTAATAAAACTCCTGGGGGGTATTTGAGCGCATGGGAGAAAAATGGTGTTACTGATTTTACAGAGGTAGGAAAAGCCTTATTAGAATGTGGTATGCCAACCCCTTATGATAAGGATCCAGAAAATAGAAAGTTAAGTTTAAATAAAAAGGCGTTCATTGATTCTTGTATGGTTCAATCAGGATTCCGCTATAAAGATACAGAGGCAGGAACGTGGTGTGAGAATTTTCAAGGAAAGAATCTTCCGGCTTGTCGTCCAGGCGCTGTTGTTCCACAGCGCAGTGTCAAGAAGCGCTTGAACAGCCCGTTTTGTAAAAAATATAAAAATAGTCGCAAATGCCAGCCTTAAGTCTTGCTGTTTGTAATGACCAACAATCCCACTATTCTTGCCTTTGCTTGGAATGGCGCGATTGTTTTCTCAATCTACCATCTCAACTCAGTCCAGAACTGTCTTGAAAAACGGAGATAAAATATCAACAGGCTTTAGAGCCTTTTTATCGTAAAGAAATCCATTGAAAGAGGGGAAAATGAAAAAAATATTAAAACTATTGAGCTGCATAGCTCTCTTAACTACAGNATAAAATACTTTTAGAATGTGGAGTACCGGACCTTAATAAGGTTGTGGCGCTAGATTTGAATCAATTTGCCAGTATTGAAATGTGTATGGCGCAATCAGGTTTTCGCCCTAGCTTTACAATACAAGATTGGTGTGAAAATCATAAATCGGATAATCTTCCCATATGTCGTCCTGGTGCTGTCATGCCTCAGCGAAGTGTTGAGAGACGCTTAAATAGCCCTTATTGTAAAAAGCATTCAGAACAACTTGAATGCAAACCTTAGGTCTTGCTTCAGCAGAGAAAGCTTTGAATTTACACCAAATAAAGCTCCAGGTTGATGAGCTTGAGAAAGCCTTGTCCGTCCTTACATGACAAGGTTTTTTTATGCCGCGTCGTTATAACGTTGCTGTTTTGCTTGCTCGATGACATTCAAAAGATCCGATTGTAACCAACGGGATAAAAAGCCAAATTTTAAAGGTTTTGGGAGAGAGCCATTGGTAACATGACGCCGGAAAGTTGAGACACTCATATGAAGCAATTTTGCACTTTCACGGTCTGTTAAAAGACTATCATTTTCTGTCATTCTAAAATCCTTTCATTCTTAAAAAATAGAAACAAATCATAAGCATTTATTAACCATATCTTTGAATCATTGGAAAGGTATTTATTCTATAAAAAACAATATTTTATCATATAAATTCTCATGTGATAAATTATGAGTCTAATTGAGAGCGAATGAGAGAGGAGAGAGAGAAAGTTATCCACAGATCATGGGGTTATTCACCCCATATCTTAAGATTGACCAGTGACGTAAGCGGCCCATTTA
>NZ_JBHIQF010000053.1:0-41298 GCF_042196445.1 Bartonella sp. AP11XZML | reverse complement strand
AAAAAACTCAATAGAATCAAGATTCACCTATTCCCTTATATTAGACATAACTATTTTATTTTACTTGCTTTTTATTTGCCTAATGAATATACTAACAACTTTATGACATTGGTAAAATTATCCGGCGGGCTATTATTAAAAGAATCAGAAAGTTTTTTGTAAAATTCTTTCCACAAACATTTTTTTTCAATAAAGCCACCTAATTCATCAGCCTTAACTTTAGCAAAGATATAAGGCATGTGTTTCATTTATTAAAGCAAATTCTTTTCTTTAAAAAGGTTATAGCCTTCTATCTAACAGCGTTTTTGCTGTAAAATTCAAATTATCTATCTGCTCAACTAAAGAACTTTTATTGTTTAGCTTTTGTGCTTTTTTCAAAGAGATGTGGGCTTTCAAGAATAAGCTTTTCTCGTGCTTTTTGTAACTGTTTAATGACTTCATCAATCTTTGATGGAGAACAAAAAGATTCTTGGCTATTCAACAAATGCAGCCTCTCCTTTCCCTCATACAAACATTGCATCTGAGATTGAAGTATTCTAACTTCTTGAAAAAAAAGACGTCCTGTTTCCTTAAAACCATTATTAAGTGCAAAAAGTTGATCAGAAATGGATAGCAGAATTTGTTTTAAAAAACGCTCATTTTCTTGGCGTTTACGATATTCTAAAATAAGAGCATGGCTTATCTCATCTAACTGTTTTTTTGTAGAATCAATTTGACGCAATAAATTTGGTTTTTCCCCCATATCACCTTTTCTCACCTTCACAAGCATAGCATGAATGTTTAATAACTTAATTGCGGAATGAGATAAATAATCAACAACTGTAGGCGTATTAACATAGCGTTTCCGTGCAATCATCACAAACTCACCTAATGACTGTTTTTTACATTCATCCCGCTATTTATTTTTCATTTTACAAGACCATTCTAAAGAAAGTGCTAAAAAATATTACCTCCAATACATTATTCGATGGAGCCCCTTCTCTCTTTTCACGATCAACGTGGAATCCGTGGAGAGAGAAAACGTACAGGTGTATAAAGGATAAGATGTGTTGTTTTTTCCAACACACTACTGCCATCAGCAAGAAGGGCTTGACTAGGTGACAATTCTGTACCTTGCATAATTGTGGAAGCCAAAGAACCTTCTCGAGAAAGAGCCATCAACGTTGGCGAAGATGCAAAGACATTGTGTGCTCCCCCATCCACATGAGAAAAATCAAGAACAGCTATTCCATTTTTACGCAACATTTCAATATCTGAGCCATCGCCCACACGATGATGTCCACCCGTAAGACGTCCTGAAACCGCAAGAGCTTTATCTGCTCTGGATACTAAAATAGCGGTTGGCTGCGGGAGTTTTTTTATATCATTAAGTTGGCGCTCAAATACATCAACATCAATATCTGGTGCAGCCATTAATAAACTTGTAATACGACGAATAGGCCTATATTTTTCCTGTAACGCTAACGTTCTAAATGCTTCCATTATAACAAAATTGCCCATAGAATGTGCAATAACCGAAATTTGATCAGCATTGGTTTCACTAATAAGTGTTAAAAGCTCTATCAATCCGTCACGGGCAAAATTAGCACTGTCACGATCATAAATATAAAGAGGAACTGATCCGGCCGAAGGCCAAGAATAATGCACAGCGACAACATTTAAAGAATAATCGTGTGTAAACTGTGCTGTACGAAATGTACCATCTGCAAAATTATTATTATACCCATGGATAAAAAGAAAAATTTCTCTTTTTCCTTTTGGCTTTTTTGCTAAAGCAGCATTTAATTGCTGTTTAAACTGTTCTTTATTATCGTATTTTTGCAATGCTACTGCTGAAAAATACTTATCATGCGTAGGTTTATAGGCATTTATTTCAACAACTCCCTTTACATGTTGCTGAGGAATTCCTACGTCAACACGATTATAATGAACTTTATTTGATCGCTCTGCACCATAAGGTTGAGCGTAATTATTTTGCATCATACGACTTGTTGCAACATACACTGGAACGATGGCTTTTGGAGAAACTGGTTTCCCTTCAACTTCCCTTTCTACGGCAGTCATAGAAGGTGTTGCATGCACCCCATGCCAAAGTACAGCACGTGAATCACTACACGCTGATAATAAAGAAATACAAATAAGAAGTGTTAAATATCTCAGAATCATTATACTTCTCACTGCAACTTCACCCCACCTTATAAAAATATAACATTTCAAATGCATAGATAAAGTAATAAAAAACGAAACATTATTGGCAACACACCAACAAATAACATACAAAAAAGATTTCTCTATAATGCCTATAAATCCCCTCTCTCTAACATAACTTCATCTCATTATGGAGAGACTCACTGCTAACTGGTGCGGTCGAGAAGACTCGAACTTCCACGGGTTGCCCCACAGCGACCTCAACGCTGCGCGTCTACCAATTCCGCCACGACCGCACGTGGAAAGAAAAAATCTTGGTTTTTAGCCTTTAACAAATCATAAAGAAAGGTACAAGCCAATTTTCTTTTTCTCATAATTTATTTTATCCGGATGCTTTATAACTTAATAGAGATTACGAGAAATATGGGCTTTACTATGACCTTTGAATCATCATCATAAAATGTGCTTGTGCCGCTTGATCTTTTTCATAATAACCATGAAAGTTTTTTGTAATTGTTGTAGAGCCCTGTTTTTGGATTCCTCTCATAGCCATACACATGTGCTCAGCCTCAATCAATACTGCTACACCATGAGGCTTCAGATACGTTTTTAACGCGTGAGCCACTTGCGCTGTCATAGCTTCTTGAGTTTGTAAACGACGAGAAAAAATATCTACAACACGTACAATTTTTGAAAGACCAACAATTTTTGCATTAGGAAGATATGCTATATGTGCTTTCCCAATAATTGGGATCATGTGATGCTCACAGTGTGAATAAAAAGGTATATTCTTTACGATTACGGCTTCATTGTATCCTGAAACCTCTTCAAAAACTGTACCTAAGGTTTCTTTAACCGATTGACTATAACCATTAAAAAGCTCGCGATATGCCTTGGCTATACGTTTTGGAGTATCTAAAAGCCCTTCTCTATTTGGATTTTCCCCTATCCATAAGAGTAATGTACGAATCGCTTCTTCCACCTTTTCAATACTCGGACGCTTTTCTTCAGATAAATTTGCGTCTTCTTTAACAACATTACGCATTCAAAAACTCCAAGCTTACTCTATACAAAGCATTTGCTCCATACCTATCTCATTTTGTATAATCTCTATATAAGCGAATTAAAAGTTTAAACAATCACGACTCTCAAAATTTCAGGCAATAGCGCATGATTGATAATATCTATAATGATAAAATACTTAAATATGCTGCACATATAGGCAAAATTGGGCGTCTTAATAATCCTGATGCAACATCAAGAAAACATGCACACCTTTGTGGTTCGACAATCACTGTAGATTTAAAAGTGGAAAATGGTATTATTACCGATTTTGCTCACGAAATACATGCATGTGTGCTAGGGCAAGCTTCAGCTTCACTTTTAGCATCTCATATCATCGGACAAACAACTCAAGATCTTAAAATATTGCGTGAAGTTATCTACCAAATGCTAACGCAAAATGGTCCTTCTCCTCAAGCTCCATTTGAGGATTTTTCTTGCTTACAGCCCATTAAAGACTATAAAGTGCGCCATGCAGCAACACTACTACCCTTTGATGCAACGATAGACTGCATTCAAAAAATTGAAGAAAAATAAATGTTCAAATCACAATCTAGACAAAAAAAGTTGACTCGGAATTACACAGGCACTTGGCAAAAAACACCCGGACGATTATTGGGTATTTTCTTAATACGGTTCTATCAAATAACACTTTCGAGCCTTATAGGCAATCAATGTCGCCATGCCCCGACTTGTTCAGAATATACATATGAAGCGATTGCACGCCATGGGCTTTGGGCTGGTGCATGGATGGGACTCTTTCGTATCATGCGTTGTGGGCCCTTTGGAACAGATGGCTTTGATCCAGTCCCTCCATCGCTTGGAAATTCTTGCTGTTTTTATAAACCTTGGCGTTACTGGAAAATTTCTGACAAACACAACAAATAATCCTTTTCTTTTTTCACATGTATTGATAAAAAATTAGTCTATAAGCTTTTTACTCAATTTTCACGAAACCATCCGCAATCGTTAGCGGAATTGGATTAAAAGGGTGTTTTTATGTCTTGCTCTATTTCTCTTTTTTTTCCCGATGGTTCAAAACGTAATTACCCCGCCGAAATGACAGGCTTGGAATTAGCAGAATCTATTTCTAAATCACTTGCAAAAAAAGCAGTCGCCTATAGTCTTGATGGTATCACGCGAGACTTATCGGATCCATTGGGACAATCTGGTCAAGTAGAGATTATTACCCGAGAAGATTCACGCGCTCTTGAGCTCATAAGGCATGATTGCGCCCATGTCCTTGCTGAAGCAGTGCAAGAGCTTTTTCCTGAAACGCAAGTAACAATAGGTCCTGTCATTGAGAACGGATTCTATTATGATTTTGCACGCCAACAACCTTTCACATTAGATGATCTCACCGTCATTGAAAAGAAAATGCGTGAAATTATCCAACGCAATAAACCTTTTAGAAAAGAAATTTGGTCTCGTGAAAAAGCAAGAAAAGTTTTTTCTGAGAAAAAGGAATTTTATAAAGTTGAACTTATTGATAGCATTCCTGAAAATCAAGATTTAAAAATCTATTATCAAGGGGAGTGGTTTGATCTTTGTCGCGGACCGCACATGCAATCTACAGGGCAAATTGGGAATGCTTTCAAATTAATGAAAGTTGCAGGAGCTTATTGGCGTGGCGATGCCAATAATCCAATGCTCACGAGAATTTATGGAACAGCATTTGCAAATGAAAATGACTTAAAAGCCTACCTCCATATGCTAGAAGAAGCTGAAAAACGTGATCATCGCCGCTTGGGACGTGAAATGGACTTATTTCACTTTCAAGAAGAAGGGCCAGGAATGATTTTTTGGCACAAAAAAGGTTGGAAAATGTTCCAAAATTTGATCAGCTATATGCGTAGACGCCTTGATGATCATCAATATGCTGAAGTTAATGCACCACAAGTTCTCGATAGGTCACTCTGGGAAATATCTGGCCATTGGGGTTGGTATAAGGAGAATATGTTCAAAGTAATTTCAGCAGAAGAAGATTCAGATCATGGGAATGTTTATGCCCTTAAACCAATGAATTGCCCTGGTCATGTGCAAATTTTTAAACATGGTTTAAAATCTTATCGTGATTTGCCTATTAGACTTGCTGAATTTGGACTTGTTCATCGTTATGAGCCTTCAGGCTCTTTACATGGTCTTATGCGTGTGCGTGGTTTTACACAAGATGATGCGCATATTTTTTGTACTGATGAACAATTAGCCGATGAATGTCTCAGTATTAATGATCTTATTTTATCAACTTATGCTGATTTTGGTTTTAAAGAAATTAGTCTTAAGCTTTCAACACGTCCAGAAAAACGAGTTGGATCTGATGCATTATGGGATCATGCAGAAAGTATCATGGAATCTGTCCTTAAAACGATTGAAACAAAATTTGCAGGACAAATCAAAACAAGCATCCTTCCAGGTGAAGGAGCATTTTATGGTCCAAAATTTGAATATACATTAAAGGATGCTATCGGTCGTGAATGGCAATGTGGAACAACACAAATAGACTTTAATCTCCCTGAACGTTTTGGTGCATTCTATATTGATAAAGATTCAGAAAAACGTCAACCTGTTATGATCCACCGTGCTATTTTTGGATCAATGGAGCGTTTTCTTGGTATATTAATTGAAAATTTTGCTGGACATATGCCACTTTGGCTTGCTCCTGAACAAATTGTTGTTGCAACAATTACATCCGAAGCAAATGAATATGCCAAAAAAATAACAGCAAAACTTAAAGCTGTTGGGCTTTCCGCAACAATAGATCTCCGCAATGAAAAAATTAACTATAAAATACGAGAACATTCTTTACAAAAAGTCCCCGTAATTTTGGTATGTGGCAAACGTGAAGCTGAAACAAACAGCGTAAATATGCGCCGCTTAGGAAGTACAAATCAAACCCTTTTATCTGTAGAAGATGTGATTAAACAACTCTCAAATGAAGCAACACCTCCAGATTTGCAACGTGTAATAAATGCATAATACCACAGAAGATGGTAATACGTTAATTTTTTACTATAAATCTTCAGTTTTTGTACAAAATAAAATAATTTGATATTGTAGTGTGTTTTTGTTTCATGCACAATGACCTATCACCAGAAAGAATAACGTGCTCTTCCTCTACAAGGTAGATTGGTGAAAAAGTTGAATGTAAGCTATGAGCTGTTTAAATTGCAAAAATCATAGACAATTGAATATTAATAATAACATTAATCTTTTACCTTTATAATGAAAAGATGCTGCTATTATCATGGATAGATCATTACAATAATTATAGCAACATCAAGCAAGAAAACTGAAAACAAGATTATATTTATTAATAAAAAATATGTAAAATTAGCTGAACAATGATATTTCTTATTCGTAAGATAAGCCCTTATAAAAAGGACAAGATATTGATTTATAATGATAATATATCGTTATTCATATTAAATAAGGTTTCGAATATCATAGGCTTCTCTTATTTTTAATATGTTTATGTTGAATCTATCAAAATCATTTGCTTGCACGAAACAAGCGGAATGAGTGTGTGGATAAAAATTATTGAGAAAGGACTTTTAAAATGCCTACAATGAACCGCCTAAAGTGCTAAGAATTGTTGCAGTCATTGAGAACAAGCTATAATTATAATGATGATGCCGACTTGAACCTTCATAAGTATAAAAATAGCGGTACTCAACGAGTTTACCATTAATCATTCACGAGGCATTATGGTAAAATAAGATTAAGAAGCCTTAAGAAACATCTCTTTAAAACAAGCACATGAATTGGTAAGCTAATGGCATTCTACATCCCGCAATCTACACTGATGAGATATTGCCTTAATTTTTATAAAGCCAAATCAAAAAAAATGGCAAAGCTCAGCATTTACTCTTTCCCTTCTTCATATTTTACCAAATGAAAAACTCTTATAAAAAACTCGTTAAATATACACATACGATACATGACCACTCGTTGAACGTATTAAATTCTGTGTACATCCATAAAACATCTAAATATCTACGAAACACATATAAAATAAAAAAAAATATTATTATCGTGCTCTATCAAGAACACGCTTACATTCAATGAGTTCAAACAGAATTTCTTGTAACAATGCTTTATCAGTTTTATCTTTGTAAAGATTCACAGAACCGACAGATGTTTCTCCCTCATTCCTCATGAAACTCAAAAGCCCAAAAGAAGATTTCTTAGGCTTATTGCTAGCATTTTCAGAAGTTTGTCCTGCATGTTTCTTCTCTATGACCACATTCATAGCATCAAGATCACCATTACCCAATGCAGTCACAAAAGCAACACCATTTTCTTTCAAAAGGCGTTGCACACCTTTTATAGTATAACCCTGATCATATAGTAACTGCTTAATACCATTGAGCAAATCAACATCGACCGGACGATAATAGCGCCTTCCTCCCCCACGTTTCATTGGTTTAATCTGCCTAAAACGTGTTTCCCAAAATCTTAAGACATGCTGCGGAAGCTCCAATAACTCCGCTACTTCGCTAATTGTGCGAAAAGCATCAGAGCTTTTATCCATTTTGTAACACCTTATTTAAAACAAAATAAATTACTTCACAATGGCTCATTCTGTCTCAATTTCTCAACAAGATTAGTCAAAAATAAGACCATCATTGATACCTTACTCACCAGTCTTTTTCTAAAAAATAAAGACCCTTATTTTATACATTTCTTTAACAAATACCAAACATACCATGGCATTTATTTATGAGATATCATTTTTTCTGTTTTGCACGATGCGAATCTAAAATTCTCTGTTTAAGGACATTGGCAGCCTTAAACGTCACAACACGTCGCGGCGGAATCGGTGCTTCAACACCTGTTTTTGGATTGCGTCCAACACGTTCATTTTTACTGCGAACCTGAAAAGTTGCAAAAGAAGATAATTTAACCGCTTCACCTCTTACAAGTGAGTTGCAAATCTCATCCAAAACCAATTCGACTAAAGCTGCTGATTCAGTATGTGACAAGCCCACTCTTTTACAAACTACGCTCGCTAAATCTGCACGCGTTACTGTCTTACTTGTCATTATAACCACCTATTAAAATATTAAAAATTACAAAATGACTTATACGTTTTCTTGAAATATGGTCAAGTAGCCATAATTTACCAACGAATAAGAATTGCTCCCCATGTAAATCCACCTCCCATGGCTTCTAACATGATAAGATCTCCTTCTTTTATTTTTCCATCGCAAACAGCTGTTGTTAAAGCCAACGGAACTGATGCAGCAGACGTATTACCATGTTGATCAACGGTAATCACAACTTTATCTAGTGAAATTCCCAGCTTTTTAGCAGATGCTTCAATAATGCGCTTATTAGCCTGATGAGGTACAAACCAATCTAGTTGTGAAGAATCCATACCTGCAGCTGCAAAACAATCATCAACCACATCCGTTATCATACCAACAGCATATTTAAAAACTTCTCGTCCTTCCATACGCAAATAGCCTGTCGTTTGTGTTGTTGAAGGTCCACCATCAACATATAGCTTATCTATATAAGCACCATTAGAGCGCAATTTCGCAGACAATATACCACGCCGCTCAAAAGCAATACCCCCCTCAGTTTCTAGTGCTTCCAAAATAACAGCACCAGCACCATCACCAAATAAAACACATGTCGTACGATCTTCCCAATCTAAAATTCGAGAAAATGTATCGGATCCAATAACTAAAATTCTTTTAGCCGCTCCACATCGTAAATAAGAATCTCCTGTTGTTAAAGCAAAAATAAAACCAGAACAAACAGCTTGAATATCAAAAGCAAATCCATGGCTCATTCCCAAAGCATGCTGAATTTCAACAGCAGAAGCAGGAAAAGTACGATTCGGGGTAGACGTTGCTAAAATAATACAATCGATGTCTTTTATTGTTAAACCAGCATTTGTAAGTGCTGCTTGCGCAGCCTCAACTCCTAAAGAAACAGTTGTTTCATTTTCACTGGCAATATAACGTTGGCGTATTCCTGTACGCTGAACAATCCATGAATCTGACGTTTCAACAAACTTTGCAATCTCATCATTTGATAAACTTCTTTTCGGCAAAGCACTTCCTACACCACGTATAATTGACCGAATCATTCAGCTCTTACCTTTTCTTCAAATTTTTTATTTCTATTATAAGAGCTTATCATAAGGACTCTCCATTCATCACCGCTTCATCTTCTTGGTCAAAAAGTGTTGCTTTATTTTCATGAAATCGCCGTAAATCAGCCGTTATTTTTTGTAAAAGTCCATTATTAACCATTTTATAACCAACGCGGATAGCAGAAGCAAAGCCATTAGCATTAGCACTGCCATGACTTTTTATAACAACACCATTCAAACCTAAAAGAACTCCTCCATTCACCCTATCAGGATCCATTTTATGTTTCAGTATACGAAAAGCACCCCGTGATAAAAAATAACCAAGAGATGTTAAAAAAGAACTGCGCATTGCAGAGTTTAAAATCTCTCCTATCTGTCGCGCGGTTCCTTCTGCGGTTTTTAAAGCAATATTACCAGAAAACCCCTCTGTCACAACAACATCGACTGTTCCTTTTCCAATGTCATTGCCCTCAACAAATCCTTTATATTCCAATCCTTCTAATTGCACTTCACGCAATATCATTCCTGCTTTTTTTATTTCATAAAGTCCTTTAACCTCTTCCACCCCCACATTTAAAAGCCCAACACTTGGTCTTTCAGTGTGATATAAAGCGCGAAACATACCTGCTCCCATAACCGCCAAATCAACCAACTGACTAGCAGAGGCACCAATTGTTGCTCCAATATCTAAAACAATACTCTCACTGCGCAGTGTTGGCCAGATACCCGCAATACCAGGACGTTCAGCCTCTGCAAGCATTTTCAAACAAAAGTAAGACATGGCCATGAGTGCACCCGTATTACCAGCAGAAATGCAAGCATCAGCTTCACCATTTTTTACCGCTTCAATGGCGTACCACATTGATGATTTACCACGTCCATTACGAAGTGCTTGGCTTGGCTTTTCATCCATGCGTGTATAACTTTCTGTAGGGCAAAAGCGCGATACAGAATCCAAACAGGGATATTTTTTTAAAACCGGACGAACAGCCTCCTCTACTCCATAAAATAGAAAATAAATATTTGATAAATATTTTTGTACAATTGCTGCTCCTGCAATAGCTGCTTCTGGACCGTAATCACCGCCCATGACATCCACAGAAATTCTAATCACGCTTGCATATCCCACATCTTTTCATTTACATCTTTAAATACATATTATGATTTTTGGCTCCTGAATACTCACACAGCACATCTTGCGAAAATCGCTCCGCAGAAAATACCGTTTAGCATACAATAGATATTTTTTGTATGTTTCTACAATCACTTCCAATTTTTCAAAACAGAAAATGGAGAGAATTTTCGCTCTGCTTCTTCTAAATTCTCACCCATATTCATCTTTATCCCTTCTTTACGTGGATAATGATTAATAGACAACTCAAAAAACTCTTCCATGATTGCGCCAATATCAATTTTATCATCATAAAACACTTCAGGAGTATCAAGCCCCTCCACATCTAAAAACAATTCCCCTGTATCCTCTGATATTTGGGGCTTCATCAAATTTGAATCTTCAGGAACAAAAACAACCTCAATATTTTCACAAAGGATATTTTCTAATGGTTCTAATGTAACAACACATAACTGTAGTATACGCGCTTGCAACAGACCTTTTATACGCACTCCGCGTTTTTTCCACGGGAAAATATGGAATTTTCCCTCACAAGATTTTACTTCAATTAAATCATGGTTCTGGGCTAAATGTGTACATTCTTTTTTGTTTGCACAAAAATGAACCCTTATACCTTTAGCAGGTAGAGAACGTACAGATATTGGATAAGCCAAAGCAAATGTCATTTGAGGAACATTTTGAACATTCATTGACAACTCCCAAACATAAAAACGCGTAAAGCACTATGTTTTTATTTATCTCAAGTATTTATGCATTTTTTTCTTTTCTAAAGAAATTCTATATGGCATAATTTGCTTTATAACAGGGAAACTCAGTGTAAGCTACGGTAGATTAAGTTAAAATTAGAAAAAACTTGAGGTTGCCTTCTTGTCCTACATCTCAGTATAAAAAGGAGATACCATTGTTTCAAATGCCTCACATAATAGCCTTAATCAAACGTAAATTATTGATTGGTCTATCAATAGCAAGCATAGGAATGCTTGCGGGGTGTAGCCTTCTTGATTCTTCAGGTTCGAGCCAAATTTATAGAGAGGGCTATGTTCTTGATAAAAATGCTCTAAGTTCTATCTCTATTGGCTCAAGTCAAGAGCAAGTTCTTTTAACTTTAGGGACCCCTTCATTAAAAACAAAATATGATAATGAAGTTTTTTATTACATCTCACAGACACGTTATCGTGGGATGCAGTTTATGAAAACAAAGATTATTGATCGCAAAGTTTTAGCCATTTACTTCAATAAAAATAATCAGGTTGCAAAAGTTGCAAATTACGGATTACAAGACGGTCAAGTGTTTGATTTTATTACACAAACAACACCAACTGTAACGAAAGAACATCCTTTCTTAATTCAAATTATAAAAGGCCCTGTGAATTTGCCACCCCATAACTAAATTATATAGTCTGCATACCGTTTCAATATTATAGGTCTGATAATATCAGATCTATAATAGGGGGGGATTTGTAGCTCTTAGAGGCGGACTTTTTTTGCCATACTGTCGAGAACTGCATTAACAAGTTTTGGCTCATCACCTTCAAAAAACGCCTTTGCTATGTCAACATACTCATTCATGACAACCGCAACGGGAACATCTTTACGGTTGATCAACTCCCATAAACCTGCTCGTAAAATTGCTCGCAATATAGAATCAAGACGTGAAAGAGACCACTCTGCAGAAAGCTGTTGATGAAGCAGCGGATCAAGCTGCTTTTGATCTTTTACAACACCCGTTATAATAGCCAAAAACCATTGAAAATCAGCTTCAAGATATTGGTCTCCATCAATATCTTTTCCCAAACGATAAGCCTCATACTCAGCTGCCGTTTCCATCACCCCCGAACCCACGATATCCATTTGATAGAGTGCTTGAACTGCAGCGAGTCTTGCTGCTCCACGTTTATTGGCTGAACGCGGAAAATGTCTGCTTTTTATATCAGCCATATTTAACGATTATCTCCAAATCTCTTTTTTAGAGCGATCATACATAAAGCAGCTTCAGCCGCAAAACCACCTTTATTTTTGTCATCTAGTTTTGCACGCACCCATGCTTGTTCTTCGTTTTCAACAGTCAAAATCCCATTTCCAATAGCCAAGTGCTGATGAACAGTTAAATCCATCAATGCACGACAAGAATCATTAGCAACAATTTCAAAGTGATATGTTTCACCCCGAATAACACAACCAAGAGCAACATAACCATCATACGATATCTTGTTTTGTTCAGCAAAAGCTATTGCACTTGGTATTTCTAATGCTCCAGGAACCGTTACAACATCATAACTTGCTTCAGATTTTTGCAAAGTATTCACTGCACCTCTCAAAAGTGCATCAGAAATCCCCTCATAAAAACGTGCCTCAACAATCAATACGTGAGGCTTTTTACCTATCTCTTTCATCATAATGGAATTCCACAAAAAACGAATCAAAAAAATCAAAGTTATAAAGCATAAAATTCTGAAAACGATCAATAGAGTGTTGGCTTATTCATCTTCTCTTTTTAAAGCAAAAAGTTTTGCAGCATAACGAGCAAGTTGATCAATTTCCAAATTGACCCGATCTCCAATTTTAGCTTGTCCCCACGTTGTCATTTCAAGTGTATGGCGAATAATAAGAACATCAAAAACACAATCCTCAACACCATTAACAGTCAAAGATGTCCCATTAAGTGCAATAGATCCCTTATTAACAATGAAAGGCATAAATTGTCTTGAAACTTTTAAATAAAAGCGAATTGCATCCCCTTCATTTTTTTGATCAATGATTTCAGCCAAACCATCAATATGACCAGAAACTAAATGTCCTCCCATTTCATCACCCAATCGAAGCGAACGTTCCAAATTAACAAAAGTTCCTTTTATCCATTGTGCAAGATTCGTTAAACGTAATGTTTCTTCCCACGCCTCGACAACAAACCAATTGGAATCTTCTTGCTTTAATCCTCGCTCTACAATTGTCAGACAAATTCCTGAACAAGCAATTGACGCGCCAATTGCTAAGCTTTCTATAGCATAGCGGGTAGAAATCTTTAAACGCATCCCCTGCTTTAAAGGTTGAACATCTTCAACACAACCAATATCCGTTATAATTCCTGTGAACATAATGTCTTACGTCTCCACTTATAAAAACGGTCATTTCCAAACATTCTTGTCTCAATCTCATGAAACTGCGAGAGATAATTTCCAAAATGAGGGGCTTCAATACGATTTTTGCCTAAAACAATGGGGGTATGAAAACATATCAAATGATCAACACAACCAGCATTCAAAAATTTTTCCCCTGTCTTGACGCCCCCTTCCAATAAAACACTATTAATCCCATGTTTATAAAGCATCTGTAAAAGAGCAAAGGGTTCTACACAACCATTGTTCATCTCGACCGAATAAACAGACACACCATATTGCTCCAATGCATTTTTTTTGCTTTTCTTTGAAATATCCACATCACAAATAACCCATGTAGGAATTTTTATGGCTGTTTGGACAACTTTTGCATCAAGGGGGATAGATAAATCTGCATCCAAAATAATACGAATTGGTGAGCGCATCTCCATCCCTGGCAAGCGGCAATTGAGTTGTGGATCATCTGCTAATATAGTACCAATACCAACGAGGATAGCATTATTTTGAGCACGTAGAATATGCGTATGGGCATGAGAAAGTGTTCCACTAATTTTTACGCTGCCCTTCTCTCTTTTTCCAACACCATTATCGGCAGAAATTGCCATTTTAAAAGTGACCGCACAGCGTTGTATCTTCCTTATGCACCAATGCGTCCATAAGGATTCAAAAGCCTCTTCAGCTAAAATGCCCTCAACCACTTCAATACCCGCCGCTCGCAAAAGAGCAATACCATGACCATCAACACGCTTGTCACAATCAGTCAGCGCAATAACAACTCGAGAAACACCTGAATTAATAAGCGCATTCACACACGGCGAAGTTTTTCCATAATGCGCACAAGGTTCTAAAGTAACATAAGCAGTCGCTCCTTGAGCCAAAGAACCTGCCATGTGTAAAGCTTGCACTTCCGCATGAGGACTCCCATGAATAGCTGTTACGCCATAGCCAACAATAAAAGCCCCCACAGCACCATTATCGTTTCGCACAATTAACGTACCAACGGAAGGATTCTCACCTGTAAGACCGACATGACGTTCTGCTAAACGAATAGCTGCAGCCATAAACCGTTCATCTTGCACTTTTTTATTCATCAAAACGAGATTCTGTATCCGCGATACCCTTTGACAATTCATCTATAACATCGTGAAAATCGCTTGCATTACGAAAATCTCGATACACAGAAGCAAAACGAATATAAGCAATATCATCAATTCTTTTCAATGCTTCCATCACAAGATGCCCAATTTTTTCTGAAGAAATCTCTGGTTCTCCCAAACTTTCAAGCTGGCGTACAATGCCAGAAATTGCTCGTTCAATATGATCAGGATCAATATTGCGCTTACGTACAGCCACATCAACTGATCGCATTAACTTATCACGATCGAAGGGTTCACATCGTCCACTTTTTTTAGCAACCAAGAGCTCACGCAACTGAACACGTTCAAAAGTTGTAAAACGACCACCACAAACAGAACACACACGGCGGCGGCGAATCACTGCCCCCTCTTCTGCTGGACGTGAGTCTTTGACCTGTGTATCCTCATATTGGCAGTAAGGACAGCGCATCCTTTGTATCCTTAACGAGTGGTAAGATAAGAGTAAAGAGGAAATTGATTCGTTATATCTTTTACCTTTTTCTCAACAGCCATTTCAACGGCATGATTATCTTCATCACTTTTTGCACTCCGAAGACCATCAAGAACTTCTGAAATCAGATGACCAACTTGAATAAACTCTTTTTCTAAAAAACCACGCGTCGTGGCAGCAGGTGATCCCAAACGAATTCCCGATGTTATAGATGGCGTTTCAGAATCAAAAGGAATGCCATTTTTATTGCAGGTAATATGAGCGCGTCCCAAAGCCAATTCCGCACGTTTACCTGTTAGATTTTTGGAACGTAAATCAACCAACAACAAATGATTATCTGTACCACCAGAAACAATATTAAAACCATTACCCTGTAATGTTTTTGCTAAAGTTTTCGCATTAGCGACAACATTGGCACTGTAACTCTTGAAAGAGGGACGCAAAGCCTCCTCAAACGCAACAGCCTTTGCGGCAATCACATGCATTAAAGGACCACCTTGAAGACCAGGAAAAATTGCAGAATTAATTTTTCTGGATAAAGCCTCATCATTTGTCAATATTAAACCACCCCGGGGACCTCGAAGCGATTTATGTGTTGTTGTTGTTACAATATGCGCATGTGGAACAGGTGAAGGATGCACGCCACCAGCAACAAGACCAGCAATATGAGACATATCAACGAGTAAATGAGCACCGATTTCATCTGCAATTTCACGGAATCTTTCCCAATCCCATAGCCGTGGATAAGATGAGCCCCCTGCTATAATAAGTTTTGGCTTACGTTCTTTTGCAAGCTGCTCAACCTCATCCATATCAATAATCTGATCTTCTTGACGCACACCATAGGAAACAACATCAAACCATTTTCCTGACATATTAACAGGTGAACCATGCGTAAGGTGACCTCCAGCATTTAAATCCAACCCCATAAATGTGTCACCAGGCTGAAGTAAAGCTAAAAAGACAGCTTGATTCATTTGGCTACCAGAATTAGGCTGTACATTCGCAAACGCAGCACCGAAAAGCTGTTTTGCCCTTTCAATAGCTAAATCTTCAACGACATCAACAAATTGACACCCACCATAGTAGCGCTTTCTTGGATAACCTTCTGCATACTTATTGGTTAAAACAGACCCCTGCGCTTCAAGGACCGCTCTTGAAACAATATTCTCTGAAGCAATAAGCTCAATTTCATGTTGTTGACGCTCAAACTCCCCTCTAATTGCGTCAAAAATTGCACCATCAACAGTTTGTAAATTATCATTAAAAAAGCGCTTTTGTGCGTCATTTTCTTGCTGAGTCATAAAACACATTCCTAACATAAAAAAATAAAGTCAAGGAACGATAACACAGCAAACCATGCAAACCAAACATTTTAAACTACTTACACTCAAAAATAATGAGGCAAATATTTATCTTATTCTTTGTTATAAAAACAGCGAAAAACTTTCCTCTCGAGAATAGTAAAAAATGAGATTACATTTCTTTTTTTACACTCTTATTTGTTTACACCTTTTACAAAAAATATCTATAATCTAAAGAAATTCAATAATTTAATGATTAAAAATAATTTATAATGTGAAAAGCTGAATATAATAGGCAAAGTTAATACGAAGGCAAATAAGAATGCTAACCAAAGTTTTTATTGATGGTGAACATGGCACAACCGGACTACAAATACAAAAACGCTTAGAAAGGCGTACAGATTTAAAACTACTCTCTCTTGCTCATAAAGATCGCCATAATGTTCATCTGCGACAAGACTATCTTAATCAAGCCGATATTGCTATTTTGTGTCTTCCAGATGATGCTGCACGCGAAACAGTTCATTGGCTTCAAAAAAATAAAAACATTAGGATTATTGATAGCTCGACAGCCCACCGTGTTGCACCAGACTGGGTTTACGGTTTTCCTGAAATGACAGCAGGACAAAGAAAGCGCATCCAAGCAGCACATTATATAACCAATCCCGGATGCTATCCTACCGGTGCCATTAGTTTGATTCGCCCACTCCGTGAAGCAGGACTGCTAGACGCCGATTATCCCATCTCGATTAATGCAATCTCCGGCTATACCGGTGGTGGAAAACAGTTGATTTTACAAATGGAAAATCAATCTCAACAAAATATTCAGGACAATTATTTTATCTATGGTCTTAATCTTGAACACAAACATGTGCCAGAAATTAAAATCTATGGACAAATCAATCAACCCCCAGTTTTTATACCAAGTGTGGGTCGTTTTCCCCAAGGAATGATTGTGAATCTTCCTCTGCATCGCCATTTATTCACAAAATCAGCAAACTGTTCTGATTTGCGCGAAATTCTCGCAAACCATTACGATGGACAAAATACCATTTTAGTTGCATCACAAGAAGAAACTTCTTCACTTCAAAGACTTAATCCAGAGTGTTTAGCCAATAAAGATGGTATGAAACTGTTCGTATTTGGAAATGATCGTGAAGGTATTTTTAATCTCAGCGCCATATTCGATAATTTAGGAAAAGGCGCATCAGCTGCAGCTATCCAAAACCTCGATTTAATGCTTTCAAGCGACTAAACCTCCCTACCCACAAACTTTTATTCAACAACGCGATAAGCCCCTTTTGTTGCTCGCCAATGTGCAACAACAAAACACAACACGACTAATGCCATACTTTGATGAATGAGCCCCAAACTTATCGGAACCTCATGTAACAGTGTTAAGATACCCAAGACTGCTTGGATAATAATCATAACACAGATAAGAAATGCACGACGAGAATGAGTTGAATGTGGAGCATTTTTTTGTACATAGAAAGCATGAATAGCCGAGGCAATCAATAAAAAATAAGCAAAAAACCGATGAATAAATTGAACCATTAAGGAATTTTCGAATAAATTGAGCCAAACAGGACGATGCTGCAACAATCCATCAGGAATAATCTGCCCATCCATAAGGGGCCATGTATTATAGACTTTTCCAGCATGAAGCCCTGCAACCAAAGCTCCGAAATAAATCTCTATCAAGACGAGAATAACAAGCCATGCCGCAAAATATTGCACCTTTTTATTTGCTGGTTTTTCTGAATATTCTGCAAGCCCTCGAGATAAATAAGTAACAAAAACAATAACAAAACATGCCGTTATAAGATGAAATGCCAAACGATATTGGCTCACACTTGTTAAATTACTTTGCCCAATCCCTGAAGCAACCATCCACCAACCAATAAAGCCTTGAAAGGCG
Organism: Bartonella sp. AP11XZML; assembly: GCF_042196445.1. Classification (NCBI taxonomy): domain Bacteria; kingdom Pseudomonadati; phylum Pseudomonadota; class Alphaproteobacteria; order Hyphomicrobiales; family Bartonellaceae; genus Bartonella; species Bartonella sp. AP11XZML. The sequence continues at coordinate 22,925 of NZ_JBHIQF010000053.1, read as the reverse complement.
ATAAGAATAGGTACAACAATAAGCGGGAGTAAGATATTTTTTTCAACACGCTTAGACGCCCAAAACCAAATGAGCCCCAATAAAGCGACAAGACCAACAAGACGCCCAAGAACACGATGCGCCCATTCCCACCAAAAAATAATCTTAAAAGCACTTAAGGTCATATCAGGATTAAGCAGCTTATATTGTGCTATTTGTTGATATTTTAAAAATTCCTCTTGCCATTGATCCTCACCAATCGGTGGAATAACGCCGTGTATTGGCTTCCATTCCGTTATAGATAATCCTGATCCCGTCAAACGAGTAGCACCACCCACTAAGACAATTGCCAAACAAAGCAATAAAATAGAGTAAAGCCACACCTGTATATGTTTTCTATTTTCCTTTTGCACAGGCGTTAAAACGCTATTGTTTAATCTCTTTACTGCCATCTCTGATTGCCCCACGCTTCTCTCCAACTAAAATGCATTTTAAAATTTAAACATTAACTCTTTGTCTATTTTAGTATGTACTACAACTTTAGCAAAAAACAAGCGTACCACTATAACATGCGATACATATTTCTTTTTTACGAAACTTATGATGCTACAACGCGATAAACAGTCTTTGGAAAGCTGTCTACCATACGCATCATCCATTCTTGTTCATTAAGAACAGTATTACAAATATAATAGTCTGTTAGCTCTGCAAATTGCTCAAACCCATATTTTGGTTCGCTTGCCATCTCTAGGATGATAAAATCATATTCTTTTTTAAATTCTTGTAATATATGAGAAATATCATTTGAAAAATCTTGTGCAGAAATAGCACTTGTTAACCCCTGAGGAAGAATATCAACCCCCGTATCATAATCACGGTAAATAACATCATGCAACTTGGCATTGCCCGTTAAAATATCACTCAGTCCGCGATGTGGGCCAATGACTTTCTCTATTTGTTGACCAGAAATATCGACCAACAAAATTGTTTTGTTCTCTTTTGTGAGATGAAGTGAAAGCTTTGCCGCTGTCCGTGCAGCTTCTGGTCCAATGATTGAAATAATGGTTGAAGCACGCCATTTCAAAACATCAGATAATCCCTCTATCGTAATAAAAGCTTCAAAATTTTTCATTTCTTGAGAGACTAAAATACTCTCATTCTTCTTAAGATCATTTTCTTTTGATCTCAAATCCTCTTCTGAGATTTGGTCTTTTTTCCTTTTAAAGCACGTATAGAATAACAATATTCCTAGCAAAAGAGTAAGGAAGCTGACCAATGCACTCACAAGAATATTTTTTCCATAAAGAGCCATAAAAGAAATTGGTGCTAACGTTGTTGGCGTGACCACGTGGATATTTGTATTTTGTAAGAGAAGAGGATCATCACTCAATCTCCGATATGAATCAATAATTTTTTCTCTTCGTTGAGCAGACTTGCTCATCGCTTCATTTTGGGCATCGACTGCTGCTTTTATTTTATTTTCAAACTCGTTAAATATTTCATTCAAAGATTGGGATTGATCTTTTACAAAAAAGTTCATTCTTTTTTTGAGCTGTTTTTCTAATTCCGTTGCAATAACCTCATCTGAATGAACTTGATAAACGATTTGTAAAATTTTATTTTTTAATTGATGAGAAACTGTCTCTAATTCTGCAGTCATCGCTTTAATTTGAGGATGTGTCCACCCTAATTGCACAGCCATATGTGCTCTTTGTGTTTCCAAGAGATCACGTTTAGATTCCAGAGCAGCAATTGCTGAATTGCCTGCAATAAACGATAAAGACAGTAAAGACTGCCCATTTTCACGCATCATGTTAATCGTTGAATTCAAACTTGTTAAATGAATACGCTTTAAAGTTGCTTGCATTAATTGCATCGAAAGATCATGAAGCTCTGTTTGTTTTACACCACGCTGAATAAAAGAATCAATAGATTTACGAAATTCCTGCACGATATTAAGGATTGCAATATTATCATATTGTTTGTCTTCTAATTTATCATTTAACAAGAATTGTTTCTGTTTTATGATTGCTTGTGAAAATGCGGAAAACCAAGTTTCCAACCCACGTTGAGCTGCTTCAAGTGTCTCGGCTTCAAAAGTAAGATCGATAAAATCACCATGACGCGATAAACGGATATTTTCATGATTTTTTTTCTTATAAGAAGCACTTAAAGAAAAATTCGAATCATTGAAGAACATAGGCTGTGAAAACAAAAAGGCGATAACATTGTCTTGCTTTTTAATTGGTAATGCCTTTCCTACAGAATCAGATAATGAAAATGTTAAAGTTGCTTGGTAACCACGGGGCTGGACAAAATAATACAACCAAATCAAAGATACACATAGCATTTGTAATAGCAAAACAATCAAAATGCTTCGCCATACGGTACGTACGAATAGTCTTTTATTACATGTAAGACTCATCTTTATTTTAACCAGCAAAATACTTCTTCATATTGTTTTATTAAGAGAAAGTAGTAACTATCCTCTTAACTTGCTGTCATATTATTTTGGGATAATAAAAATATAAAATTTAAGCACAAATGTTCAACAATAGCTTTAAAGAACTTAATTCATATTTTTTTGAGGCTCTCTAGTTGTTTTTTTGCTTCAGAAGTAACAACCGCTCTAATGGTAATAGACCCATCATCATGCCCTTCTTGCACTATTTCCGCAGAGTTTTCATAAAACCAATCAATAAGCGACATTTCATGAGGTTGTAAAAGATATTCAATGCTTTGCACCTCTCCAAAAATTCGCTTTTCAATGGCTTTTAATAATTGATCGAGTCCATCCCCCTTAAGTGCTGATACCATGAGAGCAGGATTTAATCGCGTCTTTGCACTTGTTTGTAAAACATTCAATGCTTGCTCATCTAACATATCAATCTTATTCCAAACTTCTATGATATGCTCCATATCATCAATATCGATATCAAGACTTGAAAGCACTTCTAAAACATCTTGGGCATGTGCTCGATGATCAAGATCTGACATATCTCTTACATGAAGAATGAGATCTGCTTCAACCACTTCTTCAAGGGTTGCTCTAAAAGCTGCAATCAAATTCGTTGGCAAATTAGAAATAAACCCTACAGTATCAGACAAAAGAACAGTTTTTCCATGGGGAAGAACAACTTTGCGCAAAGTCGGATCAAGCGTTGCAAATAACATATTCTTTGCTAAAACATCTGCACCGCTTAAACGGTTAAAAAGAGTTGACTTTCCTGTATTCGTATATCCTACCAGTGCCACAACAGGATAAGATGTTTTTTTCCTTTTTGCTCTATGAAGTGCACGTGTTTTAATAACCGTTTCTAATTCGCGGCGAATACGAATAATTTTCTCTTGTAAAAGACGCCTATCTGCTTCAATTTGCGTCTCACCAGGTCCACCTAGGAAGCCACGCCCCCCCCGTTGCCTTTCCAAGTGCGTCCAACTCCGTACAAGCCTCCCTTTTTGATAGGACAAACGCGCTAACTCTACTTGCAAAACTCCTTCTTTTGTTCGTGCACGATCCCCAAAAATTTCAAGAATCAAAGCCGTTCTATCGATAACTTTGCAATTCCATAATTTTTCTAAATTACGCTGCTGTACTGGCGTTAAAAAGTGATCTACAATCGCAAGCTCAATAGAATATTCATCTATATAACAGGTTAACGCATCTACTTTACCTTTTCCAAAGAGAGTCGCAGAGCGAGGCGTTGCAATATTAATCGTTTCATAATTAACAACTTCTAACCTTATAGCACGCGCTAACCCCAATGATTCTTTAACACGAGAAGATATAGAACACTCTCTCAAAGAGCTTTCACTTCTATTTTCTTGAAAAATCGGTATCAGAACAAGTGCGCGCACCTGTTCTGTATTCTGCGAAAATACCCCTCCTAATCTCTCATTTTCATTTATCATAGCAATCTAAGTACTTTTAAATGGGATAAGAGGTCTATCTTAAAATGATATGTTTACTCAGGACTTTCACTCTCAAACATCTGTACAGGCTGTCCAGGCATAATCGTAGAAATAGCATGCTTATAAACCAATTGCGCGTGTCCATCTCGGCGCAAAAGAACACAAAAATTATCAAATGAAGTTACAATACCCGTGAGTTTAACGCCATTGACAAGAAAAATTGTAAGGGAAATTTTTTGCTTACGCACCGTATTTAAAAACACATCTTGCAGGTGTTGTGATCGCTCTGCCATTATTCTTACACCTTTATCTAGATTGCATAAAATATTCGTGCATGCATATCGACTGAAAAATATCCAATTGTCAACGTAGAAGCTTAAAAATTCAGCAACAAACAACTGAAATTAGAGAAAAAACAGCTCTTTAAGACAATAATAAAGTACAACTTACGAAAAGCTATATTAAATTAAAAATTTTTCCACGTTTACTTTTTTATGAGCTTACAATTCAAAGGCATACTTTTATACATCCTAAGCTATTACAGACTATATGTGATGATGAATCTGCTTCGTTTAGAATCAATAAAAGTAAGCGGACAACAACATTTATTAACGATTATCGATATTAAAGAGAGACATTCGCACCTTACTGTATATATAACCGCTATTAAATTGTCCTTATTTCAAAGACTGCCGGCTTATAAAGCTTTCTATAAACACAAGTTGTAAACAGTATTTTTGTTTTAGTTAGATTTAAATAATAAATTGTTTTTACTATATTTTATAACATTTTTAAACAGGGTACAAGAAACCGCGTTAACTTTATCTTGATAAGTTTTTAAAATTTTTCCCTAAGCATATTCCTTTCTAAATAATTAACAGCTAGTATGTAGAAATTATGTGGAAGAGGACGTATCCCTTTTCCGGCTGTAAGAGTACGAGGCGAGTATGGCACGCAGAACAAAATTGCAAACATTTGAAGTTGAAGTTGAAGAAGCCCTCACAAAAGCTATGAACTTTGATTTCGATGACACAGGATTTGAAACGATATCATCCAATAATTCTGAAAATGTTGTTAATGTCGATGATCTGATTCAAAAAATTGCAATGGCAGAAGAAGAATTTTTTGCTGAAAACGGTACGTCAACTTTTGTTTCTAATATTCATGATGAAGCTGTTGTTGATAAATCCGTTGTTGAACAGCTTTTTGCTCCAAAACCTTCACCTGATATTTCAGGTGGAACTGTTCATAATACATTATTGCCTACAAAACTTCTTCCTGCAAATGATGATATAACAACCCCTGTAAATTTTGGACCATTCAAGCAACGTTCTTCCTCTCGAGTCTACTGGTATACAACAGCGCTTAGTGCTTTATGGGCAACGGGAGGAGCTTTTATTGCGCATAAACTCGCACCTACCGGACTCAGCTCCTTATCCAATATCAGCACTTTTGTTACATCCCCAACAGGACTTGCTGTAGCAGCCGGAACAGCAATTCCTATCCTTATATCTTGGGGCGTTGCTCAATTAACAAAACGTTCAAACGACTTGCATAATATTGCGCTTCTTATGACCAATGCTGCACAGCGCCTTAGTGAACCACAACATCTATCTGAAAAACAAGCTATTGCTATAGGGCAAACCATTCGTGAAGAAGTAGCGGCAATGAACGAAGGTATTGAACGTACCCTCGGACGTGCTGTTGAACTTGAAGCAATCATACAAGGTGAAGTTCACAATCTAGAACAAGCCTATGCTGAGAATGAATCACGCATTCACACATTAATCAAAGAATTGAGTAATGAACGCATAGCCATTTTGAATCACGCAGATCGCGTACAATCAACAATTAAAGGAACCCAAGAACAACTGAGTGATGAATTTGGTTTGGTTACCTCTAACATTGTGACCAATGTTGAAAAGCTTGCACAAACCCTTTCTCAAACTTTACAAAAACAAGGTGAAGACCTTGTTGAAAAACTTTCCTATGCCGGTGATGGCGTAACAAATCAACTTGTTGAAAAATTTAACAAAACAACAACACAAATTCAGCAGAAAAACACGGAATTTTTTCATGAATTAGGAAAAAACTTTGATGGTTTTGCAAAACGATTTGATCATAATGAAAAACAAATAGAAAAAACCTTTAATGAAACAGCTGAAAAAGCGGAAGTACATGTTGCTAAAATTGCAACACATATACAAGCAGTAACAGATCAAACTTTGCACGCTGTCGATGAAAAGTTTAAAGCCTTGGATAAAGCTCTTATTGATCGTAATAATCAATCTCTACAGAATTTTGATGAGAAGATCTTAAAGCTCGACGACCAAGCACATAAACTCTCTTCTAAATTTGATAACGTAACCTCGCAAGCAATTGGAGCCTTTGAACAACGTTTAGCAACTGTTGATCTTTCTCTTAAAGAACATAGTGATTCCATCATTGATTCCTTTATAGAACGCAGTCAGGCTTTAGAGGATAATGCTGAAAAACTTGGTAACTTCTTGGAAGCTCATGTCTTGAAAATAAATGAGAACCTCCAAGAAAAAACAGCAGACATTACCCATGCATTTACAAATGGACGTGAAGCTATTCTTTCTGCAATTGATAAAAGTAAGGAAAGTCTGAGAGAAGAAATTCAATATGTCGACAATGCCATTGTTGATATCATACAAGAACGTTCACAAGATTTTAAAGTACAACTTTCTGATCAACGAGCTCTTATGGCAGACATGCTCGATAACGAGAAAAATAAAATTGCGGATACATTAAGAAAACAAATTGATGTTTTGTCCCAAAATACTTCTCATATTGAAAAAGTTTTGGCTGATAATGTTCAAGTCGTTGATAAACAAGCTGAAAATCATATTACAAACATCATTCAATGCACTGAAAAGTTACAAGATGTCATTGTACAAAGTTGTAATACAACCCAAGATGCTTTAGAAGCACAAGCGAGAAATATTGATATCCGTGCCGATGCTCTGCGCGATTCTTTAGCGATTAATAGTTTTTCTCTCAATGAAGTTCTTGCCGATCAAGCACGCACACTTGAACAACGCATGGAAACAATCCATAATCTCATTGCAAAAAGTGATATACGTGTCGATGTTGCATTGAAACAACAAATAGATTTAGTTGAGAGTGCAATTGTCGCCAATAATAAAAACATTACTGAAACGGTTCAAGATCATATCAAAAACCTTGAAAGCCATGCCGAAATTTTAAAGAATACTCTCTCTCAATCGAGTGGTGTTTTCTTTGAAACCCTTGAAACACGTATGGAATCATTCGATACAGATCTAGAAGATCGTGCACACAAAATTTTTGAACGGACAACAACGCTAGAGGAAACATTATCTGAAAAATTTAGCCAAATCTGTGAAGCCATTGATATGCAAACATCTGTTATTGAGGAACGTTCTGACACATTAAAAACGTCTCTCATGATTAGTAATGAGCAAAGTCAGATAATTCAACAAGCGCTGGAAAGCAGTGTTGACAATATGCGTGTAACCTTAGAAGACTCTGTTAATACAGTGACAGATAACCTGCATAATAAGATTATAAAAGCTTCTGATATTCTTTCTTCTACGAGTGAACAAATTCTTTCATCTGTTACAAATGTTACTGCACAAGCAGAAAATATTCTCTCAGAATCAGGCAATCGCATTGTATCAAATGTCAAAAAAACTGTTTATGATACCAGTGAAAAAGTTCTGTCAGTTCTGTCTGAACAAACAGCGCATACTGTCGAAGCTTTCGCAACAGCCAGCCATAATGCACAAGCATTATTGAATGAAACTATTCACACATCAACAACAGCAATAGAACAAGTTCTTAATGAACGCTGTGATGTTCTTCATCACTCTATGCAAAATCTTAAAAATAATTTAGGATATCAGCTCTCTGATGTAACGAGCCGTCTGGAAGATGCTGGAAATCAAACAACAACACAAATTTCACAACATGTTGGAAAAATAACAGAGCTTACAAATCACTTAAATCAAGCAGCGCAAAATACGACAGAATCAATTGATTCTTTAACACAGCATATCGGTGAACAACTCTCTCTTTCCACACAAGATGCTGAACAAAGAATTTATGCACATAATGAATCTTTAGTGAATAGCTTAACCAAAGCTAACTCTGAAACACTTCAAACAATAACGATTATGAAGGAAGAGCTTGTTAATAATGTCTCATCCATCTTAACACAGTTGAATCAATCAATTTACAATTTTCACGAAAATAGTAATGTTTTATTATCGGCTGTTCAAAATATTGATGGGCAGTTTAATGAGAGTACGAATAATTTTTTCCGCAACACGGACCAAGTAGCAGAGCGTTTGTCAGCCTCAAATCAAGCGCTCAATACTAATGTTGAAATTCTGCAAGGACTTTCAAAGAGTACCTTTGAACAAATTAATCATATAACGAGCAGTTTTGGTGAACATGCAAAGACACTTTCCCAAACTATTCATGTTCTTGAACAGTCTGAAAATTCACTTAGTGCAACACTTGAAGAAAAACATAATACGCTTTCTGTATTAAGCGATGCTCTTGTTTCAAAGTCTCATGAAATTAATCAAATGATTGGGCATTATGAAAAAATCTTCAACTTAGCACTTGAACGCTCTGATAAGAATGCGCGTAACTCCACAAATTCATTCCAACAATCACTTAATAAGCTTGTTAGTGAAGCATCAACGCGTTTTTCAGAAGCAGCAGAAGATATACGTCGCTCCGCTGATGAAGTTCGTTTAGAGCTTTCAAAGATTAATAATGATATCAATGAAAATGTAAAAAAACTTCCAGAAAAAACAAAAGAAACAACGCAAACAATTCGCACAGCTTTGAATGAACAGATTACAGCGTTACAAGATTTAGTCAGTGTTATACAAAATGATCAAAAGAGCGCACAAAAACAGCTAATATCAGCATTTCCTACATCATCAATGTTTAATCAAAAAAGTGACAGTTCCACTGAGTCTGTTAAAAAGATTGTGCCACCTAAGCCTATTTTGCAACAAGATCAAAGCAAAAAAAGACCAAATAAATGGGTATCAAATCTCTTAGAAAGAGCTTCACGTGAAGAAACATTTTATGATGCTCCCCCTAGTGATGATGTTTTAACATCAGTGCAAACAAAACCATCTCCTGCAAACTGCTCTCTTAATTCATTAGCGTCTGGTATAGTGCAAGCTATTAATCACAATGCCATTGTTGAGCTATGGGATCATTATCAACGTGGACAAAAAAACATCGTAACAGAACGCCTTTATACCTTAAATGGACAAAAAATATTTGAAATGATTAAGAAAAAATATATGAGCGATTTTGGGTTTAAACGTTCAGTGAATCAATATGTTACAGATTTCGAAAAGCTCTTACGTGATATATCGCGCAGTTCTGGCTCTTCCAACTCAGTTCGCAAGTACTTGATATCAGATACCGGAAAAGTTTATACTATGCTTGCTCATGCAAGTGGTCGAATCCAATAACAAATAAGAAAGTGGAAAAAGATATTTTTTCCACTTTCTCTCTCCAGTTGTTTTAATGGCTCATCATAGAATGCTTTTTTTTTCAACTGTAGCTTTGTACTTCAAAGGTTGGGATAATTGGCATGCGGTTTTCTTTGATATCCTAAGCAATAACCCTAAAGAAGCGTAATGGCTTATCAAATTTTTATTAATTGTGAAAAAAATTCATGCTTTTGTATTAAAATAGCTCATAGAAACACTTCTATTTATTTTTTTTAATGTTTTTTATCCACATATTACTCTCGTTTGAATTATGTAAGTAAATATTTTTTATTATATTAGATAAGTTTGAGCTAAAAGAATCTTATTGTATTCAAATTTCTCATTCAACATACGAGATGATTCATTATAAATTATAAAGTTTGCATTATTAAGAGTTCAATTGAATAATAAACAAAACAACTCCCATTTTTAAAGTTCCAATTTCCTTTTAAATAGCTGCAAAAATAATTTATAAATTGCAAATTGTTATTTAAAATTTCTTCTACCTCCCTATAGAAATTTAAATAAAGAAGATGAAGTTAATAGAAAACACTCTTCTTTTCTTTCCTTAAGTTGTAAGCATTGCAAAAAAAATAATGGCTTGGTAATGTAATTATTAGTAATATTTTATTTGTTTGTAGACTAATCAATTTTTACGGGTTTTATTAAGGAAAGAAAAAACTAATCGTGCTGCTATCAATGAAATTATTCATGCACACAAACAAAAAGAATCATCAAACTGGTTTTACGATCCAGAAGAATTTTCTCATACTCATGCATTTTGATATTCAGAGAAATGAGGATTTATTAGTGGACAAAACCTTATCGTAGATGGAACATCTCATATACACATACGCTAACTTGGATATCATAAAAATGTCTAGAGAACGAAATAGTGATTGCAGTTCACAAAAAGCTGAACTTGACAGTGCCGCACTTTTTTATCACCAGTACCCTAAACCTGGAAAATTGGAAATACAAGCAACAAAACCTCTTGATAACCAACGTGATTTAGCTCTTGCTTATTCTCCAGGTGTTGCTGCACCATGTCTTGCAATTCATGAAGATCCTAATCTTGCTGCTCAATATACCTCCCGTTCTAATTTAGTCGCTGTTATATCCAATGGAACTGCTGTTCTTGGTTTAGGAAATATTGGCCCTCTTGCTTCAAAGCCAGTTATGGAAGGTAAAGCCGTTTTATTCAAAAAATTTGCGAATATTGATGTCTTTGATATTGAAATTGATGCATCCGATATAGAACAAATGGTACAAACGGTATCGACTTTAGAACCTACATTTGGTGGTATTAATCTTGAAGACATTAAGGCTCCTGAATGTTTTGACATCGAAGAAAAGCTTCGTGCTAAAATGAAAATTCCAGTTTTTCATGATGACCAACATGGAACTGCCATTATTGTTTCTGCGGCTGTATTAAATGCCTTAAATCTTTCAGGAAAAAAAATTGAAAATGCAAAAATAGTTACCTCAGGTGCAGGTGCTGCTGCCCTCGCTTGCCTTAATCTTTTGGTTCGTCTTGGGGCAAAAGTTGAAAATATTTGGCTTAGTGACTTAGAGGGAGTTGTTTATGAAGGTCGCAAGACCCTTATGGATCGTTGGAAAATCAATTACGCACAAAAAACGGACGCACGAACTTTATCTGATATTATTGATGATGCGGATATTTTTCTAGGCCTATCTGCAGGTGGTGTTTTAAAGCCTGAATATCTTAAAAGAATGGCTCAAAATCCACTCATTTTAGCACTGGCTAATCCAGTACCAGAAATTATGCCTGAAGAAGCACGCTCTATACGACCAGATGCAATGATCTGCACAGGACGCTCTGATTATCCCAATCAAGTTAATAATGTCCTTTGTTTTCCCTATATCTTCCGTGGTGCATTAGACGTAGGTGCTAGTGCAATTAATGAAGAAATGAAAATGGCCGCTGTTCATGCGATTGCTGCCCTTGCACGTGAAGAAACTTCAGATGTTGTAGCACGTGCATACTCGAAAGAACCACCCAATTTTGGACCAGACTATCTAATCCCCTCTCCTTTTGATCCGCGTTTAATACTGCGTATTGCTCCCGCTGTTGCTAAAGCAGCAATGACAACTGGTGTCGCCATTCGTCCCATTGAAGATATGGAGGCCTACTATGATATCCTCAATCGATTTGTCTTTCTTTCTGGTTTAACAATGAAACCTGTTTTTGCTGCAGCAAAAACAGCAAAACGTAAACGCGTCATCTATGCCAATGGTGAAGATGAACGCGTCCTTCGTGCGGCACAAGTTGTCATTGAAGAACAAACAGCAACGCCCCTCCTTATCGGCCGTCCACATGTCGTAGAAGCAAGATTAAAACGCTTTGGTTTAAGAATTCGTCCCGGTATAGATTTTGAATTAACAAACCCTGAAGATGATCCACGTTTTCGTGATTATGTTAATTTATTTTTTCATTATACAGGAAGGCGTGGAGTTACGCCTGAAATGGCAAAAACAGTAGTGAGAACATCAACAACGGCTATTGCTGCCCTTGCCGTTATGCGTGAAGAAGCAGATGCAATGATTTGCGGCTTAGAAGGACGCTTTGAACGCCAACTTGAATTGATTGAACAAATTATCGGTCTTGATCCTCATGTTCACCGTTTTTCTGCTATGAGTTTGCTTATCTCTCAACAACGTACTCTTTTCCTTACAGATACTTACGTCAATGAAAATCCTTCTGCAGAAGAAATCGCTGAAATGACTGTGTTGGCAGCTCAAGAAGTTGAAGCATTTGGAATAACACCAAAAGCAGCCTTATTATCACACTCAAACTTTGGTTCTAAAAACACAGAAAGTGCGCGTAAAATGCGACGTGCAACAGAAATTCTTGCCAAATTACACCCTGATTTAGAAGCAGATGGTGAAATGCATGCTGATGCTGCCCTTTCCAAAGTTTTTCGTGATCGTGTTTTTCCTAATTCTCGTCTTAAAAGTGAAGCTAATTTGCTTGTCTTTCCAACACTTGATTCAGCCAATATCACGCTCAACACTGTTAAAAGCCTCACAAATGCACTCCATGTTGGTCCTATTCTAATCGGGGCAGCACGTCCCGCCCATATCTTAACACCTTCAGTAACTTCCCGGGGAGTTGTTAATATAACAGCCCTTGCTGTCCTTGCTGCCAATAGAAAAAATAGTCTCGTAAAATAAATGCGTAATAAAATTTCAAAGTTTTTTAAATATTGAGATATAGTATTTCATGTACTGTAAACCTCTTTTCTCTATAGATAAAGACAGCTATATTCTGGATTAAGTCTTTTTTTTAAAGAGAAAAAAGGCTAGAAGAATAATATTAAATGTATTTTGAATTTACTAACTCTATAATAAGGAATCCGTACATTGCCTTCCACGTTTGATAAAGTTGCTGATATCATTGCAGAAATCAGTGAAATTGATCGCAATACAATTACACCTGAGAGTCATACAATTGACGATTTAGGAATCGACAGTCTTGATTTTCTTGATATTGTTTTCGCTATTGATAAAGCTTTCGGAATAAAAGTCCCTCTAGAACAATGGACACAAGAAGTCAACGAAGGTACCGTTGCAACAGAAGAATACTTTGTTCTTAAAAACCTTTGTGCAAAAATTGATGATCTCGTTGCCTTAAAACAGGCGGAGTAGTTTTTTCGCCATGCATGATCAATCTGTATTCATCACTGGTATAGGTCTCATAAGCTCTCTGGGGGAAGGAACTGATCAACATTGGAAACTCTTAAATGATCCAATCCGTACACCAAACCTAGATTATACAACTTTTTCACCTTACACGGTTCATAAATTGCCCGAAGTTGATTGGAGTTTACAAATTCCTAAAAAAAGTGATCAACGGCAAATGGGAACATGGCAGCGTCTTGGTACCTATGCAGCTGGTCTTGCTCTTGATGATGCCGGCATGAAAAATAATGAACAACTCACTTCAACAATGGATATGATCGTAGCGGCAAGTGGGGGAGAACGTGATATTACTGTTGATACACAGATTCTTTCTAAAGCGCGCGCAGTTGCCGATCATGCTTCTATGTTAAATGTTGCTCTTTCAACTGAACTTCGTCCAACATTATTTTTAGCACAACTTTCAAACCTTTTGGCAGGAAACATTTCAATTGTTCATAAAGTCACTGGATCATCTCGTACATTTATGGGAGAAGAAGGCAGTGGTCTTTCTGCACTTCAAATTGCTGTAGCTCGTATTAAATCAGGTCAAAGCACCCATGCTCTTGTAGGAAGTTCCTATAATGCACAAAGTTATGATATGTTGTTGGCGCATGAGCTTGGTGGTCTTTTAACCCATAATGGATGGAGCCCAGTGTGGGATCGTGAAATCCACCCCGGCGGCGGTATCATAGCCGGTTCTGGTGGTATCTTCCTAGTTATTGAAAGTGGAGAACATGCCAAAAAACGCAACGCACGTGCTTATGCTGAAATTAGCCAAATTATTACAGACCAAACAGATAGAACCAAAATTCCACTTAGAGAGTCAATTGCAACAATGTTGAAAACTGCTGGCGCTAAATCTGCCTTAGCCATTTCAGCAGCCTCAGGAGCTCACGAAGCAACAAAAGCAGAACAAAATGCTCTTGATAATGCTGATCTATCTTACCGTGGCATTACAACATTATTTGGTTATATGCGGGAAGCACAATTTCCTCTAGCTCTAGCTCTTGCAGCACTTTCAATTGAAAAAAAACGCGGTTTTCCAGCGTTAAGTCCTCATGAAAAACCTTTTTCTAAAGAAGTACGTGAAATATTTGTTACAACGATTGGTATAAAAAGAGCTGAAGGTATTGTGCGTCTTACTGCTGTTTGAAGGGGAATTTCTATAGTGAAATATCATGATCATTTTGGGCGTCCACTTGTAGCAATAACTGGTGCAGGCATTGTCACATCACTGGGACAAGGGAAACATGAAAATTGGCAAAAATTAACAAGTGGTGTAAGTGGTATCCACAAAATAACACGTTTTCCCGTTGAGGGATTAAATACATATATTGCTGGAACAATTGATTTTCTTAAAGAAAGTACACTTGGTGCTTCAGCTCTCTCTGAGAAGCTTGCATATCTTTCTGCTGAAGAAGCTTTAGAACAAGCTGCTATTGATAAAAAAAATTTTAATGGACCACTCTTTCTAGCTGCTCCTCCTGTTGAACTTGAATGGAAAGCACGTTTTAGTCTTGATCAAGAGAAAGAATTCAATAATGAGCCTTCTTATGCACATCTTCTTAAAGTCTGTAAGGATAAACTCCATGAGACGCTTTTTGAATCCACACAATTTGGTGCAATTGCAGAAAAACTTCAAAAAACATTTGGCACAAAAGGACTTCCTGTTACACTTTCCACTGCCTGTGCATCTGGTGCAACAGCAATTCAATTAGGTGTTGAGTCTATTAGACGGAGAGAGACAAATAGAGCTCTCATAATTGCGACAGATGGATCGGTTTCAGCAGAATCTCTTATTCGTTTTTCGCTACTATCTGCTCTTTCAACTCAGAATGAGCCTCCAGAAAAAGCAGCAAAACCCTTTAGCCGTGATCGAGATGGTTTTGTTATGGCAGAAGGCTCAGGCGCTCTTATTCTTGAATCTCTTCAAAGCGCATTAAACCGTAATGCTACAGTTTTAGGAATTTTAGCTGGCTGTGGAGAAACCGCCGATGACTTTCACCGTACACGTTCAAAACCCGATGCATCACCAGCAATTGAATCCGTTCGCAAAGCTTTAGACGATGCAAAAATAACCATCAATGAAATTGACTATATTAATGCCCACGGAACTTCAACACCTGAAAATGAGAAAATGGAATATCTTGCATTATCAACAGTATTCGGTGATCTTTTAGAGCATATTCCTGTCTCTTCTAATAAATCAATGATTGGGCATACATTAACTGCTGCTGGTGCAATAGAAGCGGTTTTTTCGCTTTTAACCATTCAATCGGGAATACTTCCACCAACAATAAATTATGATAATCCTGACCCTACTATCCCCTTAGATGTTGTTCCTCATCATAGCCGTAAGTCCTGTGTCAATGCGGTTTTGTCAAACTCATTTGGATTTGGTGGTCAAAATATGAGTCTTGTTATCACTGCATATAAAGGATAATCCTGTAATAATAAAATTTTATAACGCTAACCAATAATATATTTAAGGGGGATGATAATGCGTGCACTGCAACTCTTCGATGATCGTCGGCTTGAAATCACCAATATTTCCCCGCCATCTTCACCTAGTATAGGTGAAGTAACTGTGCGGATAAAAGCCGTTGCTCTTAATCATATTGATGTATGGGGATGGCGTGGCATGGCTTTTGCGAAAAGAAAAATGCCACTCATCATTGGTGCAGAAGCCTCTGGTGAGGTTATACAAATAGGAGATGGCGTTGAACATCTCCAACTTGGACAGATTGTCTCAATTTATGGTGCACAAACCTGCGGAGTATGCCAAGCTTGTCATGAAGGACGGGATAATCTTTGCAGTAATGTAAAGGGAGTCTATGGTTTTCACCTTGATGGATTTGCGTGTGAGCTTGTCAATTTGCCAGCACGTTTATTAGTTCCATCACCTCCCCAATGTGATGAATTGCAAGCAGCAGTTGCTCCAATTACTTTTGGTACCGTAGAACATATGCTTTTCGATAACGCAAAACTACAAGCAGGAGAAACAATCCTAGTACAGGCTGGTGGCTCAGGTATTGGTTCTGCAGCCATTCAACTTGCAAAACACATGGGCTGTACAGTTATCACAACTGTAGGTTCAGATGAAAAAATTGCAAAAGCGCACTCTCTTGGGGCAGATCATGTGATTAATTATCGTAAAGATCGTTTTGAAGGTGTAGTGCGTAAATTAACCCAAAAAAAAGGTGTTGACGTTGTTTTTGAGCATGTTGGTGTCGATACATGGAACGGTTCTCTGTTATGTATGAAAAAAGGAGCACGCTTAGTGACTTGCGGTTCTACCTCTGGTGTTTCAGCATCAATAAATCTCATGCAATTATTCCAGCAACAGCTTAAGATATTCGGTTCATTTGGCTGCCGTATGGAAAATATGAAAAATGCCATGCAAAAAATGGCACAAAAAGCCGTACACCCTGTCATTGATACAATTGTTGGGCTGGATGAAATTGATACAGCTTTAAAACGAATGGAGAGTCGTGACGTTTTTGGTAAAATTATCCTTAAAATCGATTAAATCATGATGAAGCTTTCTCTTAAAAATCTCATATATCGTATTAAAATTATAGCTAAAAAAATATCCTACTTGTTATGGGCATATCTACTCTTTGGTTCTTTATTTATTCTAAAATGTTTTCCAGCCAAAATGGGAATTTCTTTTTTTGCTTGGTTAGCAAAAAAAATTGGTCCCCTTGTACATCGTCATCAAATCACACTTGCAAACCTTAGGAGTGCATATCCAGAAAAAACAGAGCAAGAACTCCGTGCGATTGCAATAGAAATGTGGGAAAATATAGGACGTTTCCTAGCCGAATATATTTTTCTTGATAAAATTTTTGATTTTGATCCTCATGCAGACGAGCCAGGTTTCATTGAGGTTAAAGGCATTGAAATATTTGAGCGATTAAAAAATGAAAAAAAACCACATATTTTTTTCACCGCACATACTGGAAATTTTGAACTTCTGCCTATTTGTGCACAAAGTTTTGATCTTAATGTTACGGTATTATTTAGACCACCCAATAATCCCTATGTTGCCAAACGAATCCTTAAAGCACGACAAACTTCTATGGGACATCTTGTTCCCTCCAAGGCCGGTGCCGCATGGGCATTAGCAGCCAAATTAGAAGAAGGTGAAAATGTTGGTATGCTCGTTGATCAAAAATTTCGCCGCGGTATCATGGGAACATTTTTTAACAGACCTCTTAAAACAAACCCCTTAATTATAAAACTTGCTCGACAATATGACTGTGATATTTATCCAGCACGTTGTATTCGTTTGCCTAGTGGACGTCATCGTTTAGAGTTATATGAACATGTAGAACTTCCACGTGATGAAAAAAATGATATCGATATAGCTGCTTCTACGCAAAAATTAAATGATATTGTTGAATCTTGGGTCCGTGAATATCCTGGACAATGGATGTGGTTACATAGACGTTGGGACATCTAACATAAGCTCTATTGCTTACAAAGGAAGTGCAAAATGTTAGCCTCAAAAGATATCAAAGATCTCACTGCAATTATCACTGCATTACGAAACTCTGATAATGGTTGTATCTGGCATAAAAAACAAACTTTTGAATCCCTCATACCCTATATGCTCGAAGAAGTTTACGAAGTCATCGATGCCATTGAACGAAAGAATCGAAAGGATCTCTGTGAAGAACTTGGGGATCTTCTTTTACAAGTTGTCTATCATGCTACCATAGCACAAGAAGAAGGCAGCTTTACTTTTGAAGATGTTGTTTATGCAATCACGGAAAAAATGATTCGACGCCATCCTCATGTTTTTGGAAATGCCGAGCAAAAAAAACGAGGATTTATAAAAGAGGAGTGGGAATATATAAAAAAAAGAGAACAGGTTGAACAAAAAAGAATGTGCGAAGAAAAAAACAACAATTCCTCCATAAGCATACTCGCAACAGTAAAACAAATCCAGCCAGCAAACCAAGAGGCACTTGCTTTACAAGAAGCAGCAGCTAAAGTAGGTTTTGATTGGCAAAAAAGTGATAAAGTTTTTGAAAAAATAGAAGAAGAACTGGAAGAGCTCAAAGAAGCCATCAAAAATAAACAAAACTCAGAGATAGAAGCAGAGTTTGGAGATCTCTACTTTATACTCCTTAACCTCGCGCGCCACTTAGCGATTGATTCACAAAAAGCATTAAAAAAAACGAATATAAAATTTCGAAATCGTTTCACCTATATTGAAGAAAAGCTATCCACTCAATCTAAAACACTCACTGACGCATCCTTGAATGAAATGGAAGCACTTTGGAAGAAAGCTAAAAATGAACAATAAAAAATAGTAGATTTCTTCTACCTAAAAGAACAAGCCCCTCTAAAATTACTAAATTATAATTTAGCTCAGCTCAATTTGTTTTATATTGATCCTGCGTAGCAGGACGAAGTTCCACCGATTCGCCACACCCGCATGCTGAAACTTGATTAGGATTTTTAAAGATAAAACCAGACCGCAGCGTTGTCACTTCATAATCCATCTGCGTCCCTAATAAAAATAATACCGCATCATGTGCTACAAAAACACGGGCACCTTTCACTTCAACAACATCCGCATCTATCCCCTTTTCTTTGACAAGAGTAATTGTATACTCCATCCCTGCACAACCACCTTTTTTGATACCAACAAGAATACCCTGTGCATCTTTTGCATCCATAATCGCTTTAACACGATCCACTGCTGCTTGCGTCAAATTTATTACCGAAAAACGGCTCATCCTTTACTCTTTTCTTAGTTCAATAGACACTTTGAAAGTTTTTCCTCTATAATATTTTATCTGATATTTTAGAAAAAAAAACAACAAAACATAAATTAAAGCATTCTGATCTTGTTTATTTGGATAAAAATACATACCCGTAAAATGAGATTTGTGATTACACAATCCAGAACTTACAATTTTTTATCCATATAAAATGAAAATACCTCGTCTATAAAACTCTAAAAAACGAAAACTTTTCAAAACCATACATTCACTCCTCTTCTTTTGAAAATCTTTATCTTTTTAGAAAAGTAACGATTAGGTAAGAAAAAAATATACCTTCAGCACTCATTTGCTCCAATTCATACCTCTACACCAATCTTACCCCCCTCCTCACAATCTCAAAAGTAATTAAATGCATACATCTATTAACTATAGAGCTAAAAATTTAATGATCACAAAGAATTTTACAAATTCGTTATTTATCTTGAGTTAACAACAAAATATTGATGTCCAAAATTTTTACTTTCAAAAGCTCTAAGTGCAAGAGCATTTTAGATTTTATTCTGTTTATTTTTTCTCTTGCCTTTAAAGAAACAGTCATTTAATCGTTTTACACGAACTCGGAGCGTAGCGCAGCTTGGTAGCGCACTTGACTGGGGGTCAAGGGGTCGTGGGTTCAAATCCCGCCGCTCCGACCATTTTTAAAATGCTATAAATAAGCTTACTTAAAAAGTGAATCATTATGCATTTCAATTGCACACACATGAACTTTTTCTTCAACGTAGAATAATGTGCAATGATATTTTATCATAAATTCGAGATAAGCTTTTTTATTAAAATGCGCTTCGTTCTTAGGAAAACACATACGAAACGCGAGACCTTTTGCCTCGCGTTTTTTATTTTTCAGAAAAATTTATAATTATCCGATCTCATATTTTCTAAATTTTCTTTACACGATAACGTCGCTGTTATCATTTTTTGTAATGGATGGTGACATCTGTACGGTTATCTTTTTGGGTTTTAATTCAGCTGGCATTTCCCTTTTAAGCTGAATATGAAGAAGCCCATCTCCAAGTTCTGCCCCAATAACCTTAACATGATCAGCCAAATGAAAACGCCGTTCAAAAGCGCGCGAAGCAATACCTCGATAAAGGAATTCTCGCTCTTCATCATCATTTTTAGACTTTCTGTCTCCCTTAACGATCAGCTGGTTACAATGCGTTTCAATATCAATTTCATCTTGAGAAAAACCAGCAACAGCCATAGAAATTCTATAAGAATCTTCAGTTAAACGCTCGATATTATAAGGGGGATAAGAAGAAACTTCGTCTGGTTGTGTTCTAGAATCAAACCAGTTAAAAAGATGATCAAAACCTACTGTGGAACGATAAAATGGTGAAAAATCTACTTGACGCATAATATTGCCCTCCTCTAGAGCGACTATAATTTATAATTAATTCACAAAGTTCCCATATGGCAAACTTACTTGTGAACCTGCGGCCCCATCATGGCAACCGCATTATATTATCTAGTAATCGTTTTTCTTTATTTCAACTCTTTGGGACCTAAATTGATAAAAACTATCTAAAAAGCAATATACCCCTTTTTTAATCCTCTTTCTTCATTACATAAATGTCAAAGCACTAAGCGGCAAATACACTGTAAAGGATTTCAATTGGAAACACCTCTTTATCCCATAGACTGGGGTTCCACTTTTCTTAATATCCATCATGATACTCTTAAAATAGCAATAGATCACGAAATTCGTTTTGCTATAACATATCCTGAGATGGAAAAATCTAAGGGAACAATTGTTATTCTCAAAAGCTACGCAAATACTTTAGAAAAATATTTTTTATTAATAAATGAAATTTCTAAACGCGGTTTTCATACAGCAATATTTGACTGCTTTGATCAAGAAAAAACATCCTTCAAGATAAGAAAACAAAGCCGACATCATTGTTTTGATATAAATAATGATATTAATGACTTATATAAATTTCTTAAAAGTATTGTTTATCCTAATTGTCCGCCGCCTTATTCTATGCTCGCCTATGGCATAGGTGGATTGATAGCACTTAGCGGATTAGATCTCATTAATCATCAGTTTAATAGATTGCTCTGTGTTTCTCCCCTTTTTGCTCCATTCGGCAATAAAACGAATAGTTTTCAACATAAATTAACACAATTTCTTTCTGATATAGGTCTTGGCTTTATACCAGTGAAAGATGGGAAAAAATTAAACAAGACAAAACAAAAAAATATACAATTGGGACACATACATAAAGTGCCGCTCCCTTCCATTAAGCCCCCAACATCCCAATGGATGGCTTCAGTATTTAATGCGATTGATTCTATGAAGAGAAATGTACTTCATGGAGATTTACGAATCCCAACACTCTTTATTCTTGCCAATCAAAACAATATTGCAAACAACATTGAAGTGCGGCAATTATGCCAACACACACGTCTAACAGAAAGTATTACTATTACAGGCGCTGAACTGGATACAATTATGGTTAACGAAGATTATAAAAAGCAATTTTGGGCTGCATTTGATGCATTTATTCCCGATAATGTATCTGTAAAATAGCACTAAACCTTAATTTCCGCTCCGCCCCATCAAAAAAGAATTTTTCTACGAGCATTGGATCTACAAAAACTTTTAAATATAATAGATTTTTCTTTCCAACCACTCATATGATTCGTTTTCTAGCCTCTACAGACAAGCCATGACCTAAATATTCACCATGCATTCTAATAAAAAAAATAATATACAAAGTATATCATTACATTAAACAATATTATTTTACATCATAAAAAATAACTTAATAAAAAAACTATTTATATAAATAATAAATTTATCTTAATATAACATGATACATATTTACAAATAAAGCATCAAAATACTATTTTTGATCTGTTATTAAGTGATAATTTAATATTATATCTAGGAAAACAATAGTTTTCATCTATTTAAGGAAAAAACTGGAAATAAAGCGCATTTATAATATTTATTACAAATCTCTATAAAAACAAATAACTATAAAATTTCTATTTCTTAGGAGAACTTTTTAAAAACAATAAATTAACATAATATTCTTTTAATTTCTCGATATAGGAAGTCCCTACAATAACGGTTTTCATAAGTTTTTTAATGGAATTCTGATAATAATCAGTAACTTTAAAAGAAAAGATAGTAATGAATCATCTTAGTAGTTTTAGAGAACCCCTTCTTTTTTCAAAATCACATATATTTCGAATTTAACCAACTCACAACGAATATGCTGTATTTTGAATCAGAATGTAAGAATTAACCATTTTGCCATTCATTTCAATTATGAGCATTTTACCATCTTTTTTATAAATACTCTATATTGTATAATTGATGCGGCAAAACTCTGACAAATGGAGCCATTGGAATATAATCATGAAACGAATCCTGCTCGCAGAAGATGATAACGATATGCGTCGCTTTCTCGTAAAAGCCCTAGAACGTGCAGGCTACGAAGTCGCCGATTTCGATAATGGTATTAGCGCATATGAACGTTTACAAGAAGAGCCATTTTCCCTTCTCCTGACTGATATTGTCATGCCAGAGATGGACGGAATCGAACTCGCACGACGTGCTACTGAGATTGACCCTGATTTACGAGTAATGTTCATTACGGGTTTTGCAGCGGTAGCACTCAATTCAAATAGTGATACCCCTCCTGATGCAAAGGTTCTCTCTAAGCCATTTCACTTACGTGAACTCGTCAATGAGGTTGAAAAAATCCTTATCGCTGCTTAAAAAGTATTTTTTAAAGTTATTTGCATCTGTTGAAAGAGAAAATGAAATTAGGCATTGACGTTTGGCATTCTATATGGTGTATGCAACATCAATGAATGGGCGTGTAGCTCAGCGGGAGAGCACTACGTTGACATCGTAGGGGTCACAGGTTCAATCCCTGTCACGCCCACCATTGCATTTTATATCAACAATAATTTATTGATTTTCCATATATTTTTTACAGTGAGGGACGCGTAAATAAAAGTTAGGGAATAGGATTTTTCAACCTATCTCTAT
>NZ_JBHIQF010000052.1:0-1054 GCF_042196445.1 Bartonella sp. AP11XZML | reverse complement strand
GATGAACAATTCGCGGCTTTAGTCTCCTTTTGCTATAATGTAGGAACAACAGCCTTTTGTAACTCGACACTGTTAAAAAAGCTCAATCAAGGTGAATATGAAGCTGTCCCTGCAGAGCTACAGAAATGGACCAAAGCAGGCGGGAAGCGTCTTGAAGGTCTAGCACACCGGCGTGCAGCAGAAACAGGCTTATGGGCGAAAGGGGCTTTTGTTTCCTCCAATTATCAAACAGTAGAAACGCAAGCACCAACGGGTGTTTTCAAAGCAGAAGCACTTGCACCGATTATTGGCTCTTTTTCTGGGCTTGGAGGCTTATTAGCAGGAAATGGACCAATCCAATGGGCTTTGGCAACCATCATGATTTTAGCCGCATGTGCTGGTATTTTCTTTGTTGCTAAACGCTTTCAGGAGCATCGTCTATGATCTTATGGATGAAAAGAAATCTGATGCCAACAGGCGCGGCTTTAGCCGCTTTTTTTATGATTTTAGCAAGAGCTTTTACTCTTGGGAAAAAAGCAGAGCAACAAAAGCAAACAGAAAAAGCTTTAAAAGCAGCCACAACACGTCTGGAGGTAGAAAATGAAATTAATCAAAAAAGTGATGCTGATGTGCGTACTGCTCTCTCTGACTGGTTGCGCGACAAATAAATATGCTTCTTCTTGTGTTGGCTGGTTGCCAATTTATTTAGATAAGAAAGATCTGAACGCCATCAGTTCAAACTTAGCAAGAGAGATCTTAAAGCACAATGATCTAGGTGAACGTGTGTGTGGGTGGAAACATGGCTAGAAAAAAAACACAAGACGATATAGAGCTTACAGAAGCAGAAAAAGAAATCCTTCAAGAAATCATCATGACCTACAAAAGTGTAAAAGTGATGTCGCGTTATACGAAATGGATTGTACTCATTATACTCTTATTAGCCCTTGATTTTTCACGTATTATGGATGCGTTTGTAAGTATTTTTACACAAAAACCAAATATCCGACTCTAAACATACTCTGAGACGCGCGAAATTCTTTAGAAAATGGTTTCTTAATTTTGCTCGTCTCATGGA
>NZ_JBHIQF010000051.1:0-1468 GCF_042196445.1 Bartonella sp. AP11XZML | reverse complement strand
CGCATTATGTGAAACACCCATCTTCTTCGCAAACGCACGAACCGATAGACCCTTACGCGTTTTCTTATTCATAGTTGCTCCATTTTGAATGGTATATACGAATTATTGTACACTTTAATTAT
This sequence comes from Bartonella sp. AP11XZML, assembly GCF_042196445.1. NCBI lineage: Bacteria > Pseudomonadati > Pseudomonadota > Alphaproteobacteria > Hyphomicrobiales > Bartonellaceae > Bartonella > Bartonella sp. AP11XZML. The sequence goes on along the minus strand of NZ_JBHIQF010000051.1, from coordinate 1,346 downwards.
TGACAAGGCTTTATTTTTCGTGTACATAAAATATATGAAGATAGTGTGGGATGAACCAAAAAGAGCTTTAAACATTGTTAAACATAAGCTTGATTTTGCTGATGTTATTTACTTTGACTGGGAACATGCTCTTATTGATGCAACCCATTCAAACCGCATGAAGGCTATTGGACATTTTGCGGATGGCACAACAGTTATTGTTTTTGCAAAGCTTGGCAATGAAGCGATATCCATTATCAGTTTTCGTCAAGCGAATAAAAAAGAAAGAGAGGTTTTCAATGACTATCAAAAAAACCTTTGAAACAGGATGTGGCTACACAAAAGAAGATTGGGACGCTGTGGATTCCCCACCACTAACAGATGAAGAACTTGCACGCTTAAAGCCAGCTAAAGACGTTTTACCAGCCTCTTTTTTTAAGTATGTAACAGAAGAGCGCCGTAAACGTGGGCGTCCACCCGTTGAATCTCCTAAACAAGCGGTTACTCTCCGTCTCGACCCAAATGTTATTGCCTCTTTTAAAAAACAAGGAAAAGATTGGCGAACACGTATGGGTGAAGTCTTAAAAAAAGCAAGTGGTAGCTAAACCAACCACCTCCCCACTGTTGAGAACGGGGAGGGGAGATGTGTCTTAAGCTAAGCAGCTTTCACGACAGATCTTTCTAAGACTTGTTTTGCTTCTTTAATGAGAGCTTTGTATTTTCTGTTTTCTTCATCTACTCTGAAGGTATCAAGAAGACGAACATGAATTGGACCCAGAAGATACAAAACTTTTTCACCAGCGTTCATACCTTCCCAATAACTTGGCAAATCAAAGCGTGTATCATTATCATAATCAACAGATTGGCTTTTTAGTTTCTTCTCGCACTCAATAAAGTAACGGCGTGCTTGACGTCCTTTCTCGTTACGTTCCACCATTGAGAGCTCTTTCGCCATGTCTAATGTGATGTGGTATTCTGTACTTGGACGACCGCTTTTAGGTTTTACTAAATTTTTAGTAAAACTCACAAAGTCCTTATTTTCTAGGAAACCATATTCTTTAATACGATTAATGATCCAATCGTTAAAACGAGATGTGACCTTCAAAAACATATGCAACTCACGTGCATTTACTGCTTGAACAGTTTCTTGATCAATTGTTTGTTCTGTAATTTTAATAAGAGTGTTCATAATGAACTCCTAGTTGTTAAGGTTTTCTATTGACATCCGAAGAGGATGCCGGGCGCTAGAAAACACGGCAACTAGCCCGTCGTTACGCCTTTCCCATAAAGGGTATTGTATAGCATAACCACACCCGACAATATCATTATATGCTTGTAGCATACAACGAGTCAAAGTTTTTAATTGG
>NZ_JBHIQF010000050.1:0-26031 GCF_042196445.1 Bartonella sp. AP11XZML | reverse complement strand
GTGAGGGCATTGAAACCGGTCTGGCTCTGCTGTCTGGGTTATTAACAGAGCCCGTGAATTTATGGGCGTCCCTTTCAACCCTATGAAAATGCAAAATAGATATAAAATATCTATTTTAACAGTAGCTATTGAAGAAACAGTAAAAATACATTACATTAGAACCACTTTGTAACACATTAAGTGGTCGTAAAATGGCTGAGACAACATTTACTTTTCGCGTCGATGATGTATTAAAAAATGAATTTTCCAAAGCAGCAAAGGCGTGTGATAGATCTGGTGCACAATTATTGCGCGATTATATGCGCGATATCGTAAAAGAACAAAAAGAAAAAAGTGCATACGATTTATGGTTTCGGGAACAAGTTCAATTAGGGATAAACTCTGCTAATACAGGTGATATAATATCTTCTGAAGAAATCGAAGCAGAAGCAAAGGAATGGCGCCTAAAAACACAAAGTAAACTCGATAGATCAACTTTATGAAGCTAATTTGGACACAAGTAGCACACGTTGACCGCAAAAAGATCCGTGAATACATATCACAAGATAATCCTTCTGCTGCCTTAAAGTTTGATCAACTTTTATCTGAAAAAGTAGAAAAACTTGTTAAATTTCCTACTCTTGGTCGTTTAGGACGAATTGTAAATACACGTGAACTTATTGTACATCCAAATTATATCATGATTTATGATATTTCAAATGACGTTGTGCGTATTTTACGTGTGCTTCATACAAAGCAAAAATTTCCTTAATCAACTGTATTTTTATTTATTTGCTAATTGAAGCAAATTATTTTCTACAATACTGCGCTCCGTATCAGTAAGTAATGATAGATTACTATTTTTATAATATTGCGAATATGATTGCATAATTACTTTGCACACCGCTTAGTTTCTACTCGTAAAAATAATGATGATACTCTTGGTAAATGACGTTTTATCGTCAATGATGTGACTGTTGAAAAGCTTGGGGAACTCTTAAAAGAAAACCCCCGTGGTCTCTTAATGGTTCGTGATGAATTATCTGGTTTTTTAGCCAATCTGGAACGAAGAGAATATCAAACAGACCGCGCCTTTTATTTAACAGCTTTTAATGGAGATGATCAATTTACCTATGACCGTATCGAGCGTGGAACCATTTTTATCCCTTATGTCACTTTATCCATGATTGGCGGCATTCAACCTTCACGCATTATTCCGCTCATTCAAGCAATACACCGTGGAATAAACGATGACGGTTTATTGCAACGCTTTCAAATGATTGTCTGGCCCGATGACAATAAAGAGTGGCAATTGGTTGATAAACCGCCCAATCAAGAGGGGTGGCAAAAGTATGAAGGAGTTTTTCGCTCTTTTCGTGATAAACGCTTAGGGTCTCCAGAACAACCACTGATCATGCGTTTTTCTCCTAAAGCACAAGTGAAGTTTTATGAATGGTTCGAGCATCTTCATAGAGAGGTAAAAAGAGGTACTCACTCAGAAAGCTTACAATCGCATCTTTTAAAAATGCCAAAGACCATAGCAAGCCTTGCGTTGATTTTTGAACTTCTTGATAGTGGTGGTTTAGAAATTGGTCTCTATGCCATTACAACAGCCTTGCGTTGGGAAAAATATCTGTTAAGTCATGTCAAAAGACTTTATGCGGCGGGGGATACATTAACAGCAGAGCGTGCAAAATTAATTATTGAACGCTGTGATTGTTTACCCGATGTTTTTACAGCAAGGGATGTTTATAAACGTGATTGGAAATATTTAACAGACAATCAAACCGTTAAGCAAGCTTTAGAGCTTTTATGTCGTTGTAACTATATTCGTGAAATCTCTGGAGAGAATAACTCCCAAGGCGGTCGACCTACCATACGTTATGAATGGCACCCTTTAGTGAAAAGTCATAAGACATCACACTGAGGCAATTTGGAAATCTTATAAAACATTAAACAATATAACAGTGAACCTTTAAAGCACTCCCCATCATTAGTTTTGGGGGGTATGGGGGTTTTGGGGGGGCTTTTTACCCCCCCTTTATATATATTTTTTAATCCAAAATAAAAGTTATTATATTTCAACAAGTTAAGCTTTCAAATAAACAACCTATATTAAACATAACACATAAATACAATTTTTAATATATCTAAGAGGGTTTTGTAGGTGTTTTGGGGGTTTTAAAAACAGACAAAACCTATCTATAAAATGCATCAAAATACTCATTCTGATATTTTAAAGCACATAGTGCATTTATCTTGATTAACCCATGAAATGAATAGCAAATTTTACTACTTTGCTGATCTTATTCCATGTCATGGGCTGTTGATAAGCAGCCTTAAAGACCCCTTTTGAAAAAATATCGGCTTTTTTTAGCAGTTTTTCCCATTTTTATCGTTATTTGCTTTAAATGCATTTGATTGAATTCGTTTTGATTCTTTTGATGATTATTAATCATATCATAAGGCAAGGGATTTTTATTACAATATGCTGCAATCTGTTAACTCTGATAATAAACACGTCACTTTACGCTCTCTGTTGGAATATTATCGTCAACAAGCTAAATCACTCCGTGAATTGGGAACGCTGTTTGAAAACCTTGTAAAGGTTTATTTAGCTGAAGACCCGTTGCAAAAGCAAGAATACGAAAAGGTTCAAACTTATTTGGAATGGGCTAAGGAACATGATGAAGATGGGCGTGATATTGGTATTGATTTGGTCGCTACAATCCGTGATCAAGGAGGATATGCGGCTATTCAATGTAAATGCTATGATGCTTCTCACATCATTAAAAAAGAAGATATTGATAGCTTTATCGCTGCCTCTGGGAAAAAGATTTTTACGCGTCGTATTCTCGTTGATAGCACCGAAAGCAATTGGAGTGATAATGCTAACAACACTTGTGATGGTCAAGAGGTTCGTATTCAACAGATTAATCTGTTTGATTTAGAAAACAGTCAAATTGATTGGGGCGCTTATAAAGAACGAGGACAAGCCGTCCTTAAAGAGCAACCGAAAAAAAAGCTTTTAGATCATCAGATAGAAGCGCTTGAAAGAGTTTGTGAAGGTTTAAAAGAAGCGGACCGTGGCAAGCTTATTATGGCATGTGGTACGGGTAAAACATTCACCAGTCTTAAGATAGCAGAAACCATAGCAGGAAAAGGCAAGCGTGTGTTGTTTTTAGTGCCCTCCCTTGCTTTGATGTCACAAACAATCCGTGAATGGACCCTTGATACAGAAATCCCCTTGCGTTCTTTTGCCGTGTGTTCGGATACACAAGTGGGTAAGCGTCGTAAAGGGAAACATGATGATGAGGCTAGTCTCGATGCCTCTGATCTTGTCTTGCCGGCTACGACCGATGCGCAAGCACTTGCGCGTAAAGCCAATAAGACTTCTCTTGATGTGATGACGGTGGTCTTTTCGACTTACCATTCCATTCAAGTGATTTCGGATGCACAAAAAGACCATGATTTACCCGAATTTGATTTAATCATTTGCGATGAAGCACATAGAACAACGGGTGTTGTGTTGGGAACAGAAAAGCATGAATCTGAATTTATCAAGGTTCATGATAACAGCATCATTCGGGGTAAAAAACGTCTGTATATGACAGCAACGCCCAAGATCTTTGCTGATAGTGCTAAAAAACAAGCCCATGAAATGAATGGCATTTTAGCGTCTATGGATGATGAAGCCCTCTATGGAAAAAATCTTTACACCTATACATTCTCAAAAGCCGTTAAAATGAACTCTTAGTTCCTTATAAGATTATTATCTTGGGTGTTAATGAAGAGGAAGTGAGTGAATCCATTCAACATCTGATGACCGATGAGAATTATGAACTTACTCTTGATGATAAAACCAAGATCATAGGCTGTTATCAAGCCCTTGCCAAAATAGATCTAAAGGTTGATTTGAGTGATGATCCTAACCCTATGCGACGGGCTTTGGCTTTTTGTAGAGACATTAAAACTTCTGAACGTATCCGTGATACATTCAATTCTCCAGAAATACAGAAAGAATTGTCTGATCTTCATAAGCTTTATAAAGAGACACCGCCTCTTCAGTGTAGCTTTGCGCATATTGATGGAACACAAAGTGCCAAGAAGCGCAATGAAGCTCTTGATTGGTTAAAGGAAGATGCGGGGGGAAATACGTGTCGTGTGCTCACCAATGTAAGATGTCTTTCTGAAGGTGTGGATATTCCTGCTCTTGATGCTGTTCTATTTTTACACCCGCGCAAAAGCCAAGTGGATGTGATACAGGCGGTGGGGCGTATTATGCGTCGTGCCAAGGGCAAGAAGAGAGGCTACATCATTCTACCCGTTGGGGTTCCTGCTGGGATTTCTGCTGAAGAGGCTTTAAAATACAACAAGAGATACAGTGTTGTTTGGCAAGTGATCAATGCTTTGCTTTCCCATGATGAAAACTTTGAAGTAACCCTTAACCAGATGATTTTAGATCAAGACGTAAGTCATACTTTAGAGATTGTTGCCTTAAAGAGTATGACCACGGTTGAAGATAAAATCCATGTTTATGAGAAACCAGAAAGCGCGGGGCTTGAGATTGGAAAAGCAGCTTATGAACCACAGCGCTATATTCATAGCGTAACAGGAAGATTACCTTTTTATAAAGAGTTTCCCAATGCCCTTAAAACCCTTTTGGCTAAGAAATTTACCCTTGCCGATTACTGGGGCATATGGGCTGGCAATGTTGCTGAAATTGCTCAAAACCATATTACACATCTTCAAAACCTGCTTGCTGATGAAAACAGTGAAGCCTTTCATGCTTTTGAGAGTTTTTATAAAGAACTCAAAAACAACTTAAACAGTGATATCAAACAAGAGGAAGCGCTTGAGATGTTAGGACAACATCTTGTGACGCGTCCCGTGTTTGAAGCTTTGTTTGAGGGCAATGAATTTGTGCAAAACAATGCCATTTCGCAAGCCATGGAAAAAATCTTAACAGAACTTGATAAAACGAATATCGAGGAAGAATCCAAGGAATTACAAGAGTTTTATGACAGCGTAAAATTCCGTGCCTCTGGAATTACCTCCCCCCAAGCAAGACAAAACCTTATTATCAAGCTTTATGAAGATTTTTTTACCAAGGCATTTAAGAAAACCACCGATAGGTTTGGGATTGTTTATACACCCATTGAGGTTGTGGATTTTATCATTCATTCTGTTGATGATGTGTTGCGGAATGAGTTTGGCAAAAGCTTGGGGTCACGGGGTGTTTCTATTCTTGACCCTTTCACTGGAACTGGAACCTTTATCACACGGCTTTTACAATCCAATCTCATCAAACCAGAGGATATGGAATATAAGTTCCGTCATGATATTCATGCCAATGAAATTGTTTTGCTTGCCTATTACATAGCAGCGATTAACATTGAATCGACGTATCATAGTATCATGAAAGGTGATTACATTCCTTTCAAACATATTGGTTTGACCGATACGTTTCGGATGCTTGAAGAGAAGAACCTTCTGCAAAAATTATTCAAAGAAAACAGTGAATATTTAGAGCATCAAAAGAAACTGGATATCCAAGTTATTTTTGGTAACCCTCCTTATTCTATAGGACAAAAGAGTGAAAACGATAATGCGAAGAATACTCCTTATCCTATTTTAGATAAACGGATCAGTGAAACTTATGCGGCTCAATCGAAAGCAAGTCTTATACGAGGTCTGTATGACAGCTATATCCGCGCCATTCGCTGGGCAAGTGACCGTATAAAAGACCGTGGTGTTATTGGTTTTGTTACAAATGCTGGTTTTATTAATGGAAGTTTTATGGATGGGTTACGCAAATGCCTCGTTGAAGAATTTAGCAGCCTTTATATTTTCCATTTACGGGGAAATGCTCGGACTTCTGGAGAACAACGTAAGAAAGAAAGTGGTGGAATTTTTGGTGAAGGATCTCGTGCCCCTATAGCGATTTCTATTCTCGTAAAAAATCCAAATGCACAACAGCATGGTAAGATATATTTTCGGGATATTGGAGATTATCTCAATAGAGAAGAAAAGCTAACAATAATTGAAAAATTTAGTAGCATTGATGGCATTACACGGAGCAAAAAAGGTTGGCAAATAATTCCACCAGATAGGCATGGGGATTGGATCAATCAACGTGATGACAATTTCAACGCCTTTTTAGCTATAGGTGATAAAGGTGATAAAAAAGGTCATGGTAAAAAACTTTTTGAAAATTTTTCTTGTGGTATTATCACTAGCCGTGATGCATGGGCATATAATGCAAGCCGTGAAGCTTTAGCAAAAAATATGGATAACATGATTGCATTCTATAATAGTGAAGTGGAACGTTTTAATGATGCTTATGTACATGCTGATCATAAAGCACGTACAAAGGCTGTAAATAATTTTGTCGATTTGGATACAAATAAAATCAGTTGGAGTCATAATGTTAAACAAGAATTGGTAAGAGAAACAATCTTTGAACTTGAAGAAAAATGCTTCACACAAAGCCTTTACCGTCCTTTTACACGACAGTGGTTTTATTATAATCGCGTTTTCAATGAAAGAGTTTATCAAATGCCGCGGATATTTCCTATAGGGCAAGCGGTTGATAATAAGGTGATACAAATTACAGGCATAGGAGCAAATAAAGATTTTTCTGTTATTATGATTAAGACAGTATCTGATTTTCATGTGATAGAAAATGGACAATGTTTTCCACGCTATATTTATGAAGACACTACGGTTTCAAAAAGTAAAAGTGAGAAACAATCCTATTTATTTACGGATTCTACAGAAGACAGCAAAACAGCTGGTTTACAACGACGTAATGCCATTACTGATGAGGGATTAGCACATTTTAAAGCCGCTTATCCAAATGAAAGTATCACTAAAGATGATTTATTCTATTATGTTTACGGTTTACTTCATTCGGAAGATTACCTTGCTCGTTATGCTGATAACCTCTCTAAAGAATTGCCTCGTATCCCTTGTGTAAAGAGTGCTGAAGATTTTTGGAAGTTTGTAACAGCAGGGCGTAAACTAGGTCATTTACACGTGAATTATGAAGATGTAGAGCCTTATCCCGTGACCTTTAAAAAAGGCAATCCAAAACAGACAGAGATCTCTAATCCAGAAAAGTTTTATTATGTAACTGAAATGAAATTCGCAAAAATTAAGAATAGTAAGGAAAAGGATAAATCGACTGTTTTTTATAATAGCAATATCACCATAACAGATATCCCTCTTGAAGCTTATGAGTATATTGTCAATGGCAAGCCTGCTCTTGAATGGGTTATGGGGCGTCAATGTGTAAAGACTGATAAAAAGAGTGGTATTGTTAATGATGCCAATCGCTATGCTGTTGAAACCGTTGGCAATCCTGCCTACCCTCTAGAGTTGTTTCAAAGGGTTATTACCGTAAGTTTAGAAACAATGAAAATCGTTAAGAACTTACCAAAATTAGAAATAAGAGAAACTGAATAACTTATAAAGCATGTTCACATGATAGGCATGCTAAATTCACAAGGGGTATAGAGCTTATAACCATAATCTATACCTCTCTTGTTAAGTTGATTACATACAATCTTTAAAAGGAGTGTTTATATGCGTTATTCTAAAAAGAAATCATTTGCACTTTTAAATACTCTCATTTGGATTGCTTTAAGACTTTTAAGAAACCCACTCTTAAATAGAATTAGATTTTTTTACATTGCCTTTAAAAGATTATACCGTAATCTAAAATGATAGCTTTATTGTTTTCAAAAGCTTTATTTAAGAGAGTTATATATATATTCATTTTGCTTATAGGTTTTGAAGGTTTCTCAAACCCTCAAAATACCTTCAAAAATATACCATGAGTTGTATTTATAGGTTTCATCTTAATATAGATTGTATCTCTAAAATTCTAATATATTGAAATATAATAACTTTTATTTTTTTGTTGAAAAAAATATATAAAGGGGAGTAAAAGGAACCCTCAAAATACTCAAAATCTTCAAAACTAACAACCATAAGGATCTTGATAGCATTTCTTATGAGTTACAAACTATCTTTTGAAAGGCTTTAAAGGATCATATGCTTTTCATAAAGCACATTTTAATCACTCACTAAAATAATCTATTTTCTCAGTTCAATTTACTGACACATAACTGACAAATATATATTGTGAGTTGAATTTATGGGTTACTATTTAATAAAGGTTGTATCATTGAAATGCTAACCTATTGAAATATATTGATTTTAATTTTCTCTCATTTAAAAAAATAATATAGGCTCTAAAAAGAACTGACAACACTGACACGGTCTATTAAAAGGGATTTTGCTAATCTTTATAATGATCAATCTCTTTTTAGATGTTTTCATAACAAGCAATAAATCGCAATTATCCTATTTATCAACTAGTTGTATAACATCATCTAAGGTATAGGTTTTCATAAATGAACCTCAAAACGTGCGTTATAAACGCTCCATATTTCCTCTATCAATTTCACCTCTTCCATAGTTTTTTCCAAAAACTCTTGTAAAAAGGGATAGGTTGCGGAGTGGGAGTGTTCTCAATCTTTTCAATCGGTTGATCACCATCAGGTATCTCTTCTCCCACGCTTTCTTTAATTCTTTTGCAAAGGAATTCATAAAAATTACTGGCATAATATTCGCAATCTTCAGATGGAAGCCTGACATAAAGTGGGCATTCTCCATCCCGAAACTGCGTATAATCAAAGTAAAAAGTCTCACCAAAATCTGTTCTACTTACGATAGGCTGTTCTGGTGTCGCAAAACCCCTTTTTCTATTATTTAAGTTGCGGAAAACAATATCACCAGCAGCAATACCTATTCCACAATCCCTATAAACGCTACAGATTTCATAACCTCCAATTTCTCCTCCTTTATAATTTTTTAAAAAACTCTTATAAGAAGATGTAAATTGTAAACCGAGAGCTTTCTCCGCCTTTTCAATCAGTAGATCATCAACTGCATTGTCTGCAGTACCCAAATTGATAATCTCATCATCATATTTATTCACTTTATCAATTAATACTGCAACATCAGCTAAGGTATAGGTTTTCATGAATCTTCCCCTGCATGGTCCTTAATTCTTTTACAGAGAAATTCATAAAAATTACTTGCATAATAAAGGGGATCTCCAGATATTACCTCAAAATAGAGCGGACATTCACCATCCTGAAACTGAGAGTAATCAAAATAAAATGTCTCACCAAAATCAGTTCTACTGACAACAAGCTGCTGTGATTTTGCTAAACCATTTTTCATTTCTGTTAAGCGATTATAGACAATGTCACCACCATAAACAGTTTCAAAGTCTACACCATAAATGCTAAAAATTTCCTCGCAACCAATTTCTCCTCCTCCGTAATTTTTTAAAAAACTCTTGTAAGAAGATGTGAATTGCAAACCTAGAGTTTCTTCAGCTCTCTTTATCCATACATCATCAGGAGCATCCTCTGCAGAACCAAAATTAATAATATCACTATATTTATCAACTAATTGTGCAACATCATCTAAAGTATAAGTTTTCATAATTTGTTCTCCATAAATTGTTATTTTTTAGTTGCTATAGCTTTTTCTTCATAACCTTTAGCACGTTCTTTCCAGTATTTGGGTCTCCACCTATCAAACATATCTCTATCGATAAGCGATTCTTGTGTTTTAGGATAAATATGAATAACAGAAGTATGTTCTTGATGGAATGTTCTGCTAACCTCTGCTATAGGGCTATCTTGTATTTGCAACATATGATGCAACTCAACGGGATGACCATCGAAACCAATAGGTGCTCTTCCTGTTTTCATCCTCTCAATATTTGTAACCCACACTGTTTTTCCATTTTTTCTCAACTTAACAACTTGGTAAGGATCAAACAGATCATCTCTCTGATAGACTTTATTTATCTGAGTAATTTTTTCTCCCTTGTTAGTTATTTCAAACTCAACCTCAATAGGTTTTGACCAGAATTTTCTCTCTTGCCCCAAATATTGAGTTGCAATAGCTTCATCGCTCATTTTTTCTAGCGATTGTGCAATTTCTTTCCCCACATGCGCAGTATTTACTTCAGAACTAGTTGCTCCCGTTATAGCCGCTTCTTCAGCTTTAGCAGCAAATTTGATGAGATCTTTTTCTACAAGCTTGCCCGCAAGCTTTACGCCTCCCTTGGCTGCTCCAGCAACTCCGTCAGTAAGCACGATAGAACCCACTTCATAAACCACTTTTCCTAATGCTTCACCTGCCATCTCGCCAGATTCAGCACCAGCAATGAATGCTCCATCCCTCCCTTTCTCCCTTGTTTCATGTATGTGATCTATATGCCCTCTAAAGGAATCCTTTATGTGATCTATACGCCCTCTAAAGGAATCCTTAACACCTCCCCAGAATTGACCAATTCCTTCCCAAAGTTGACCAGCACCTTCCCAGACATCATCAAATATATGCCCACTCGTGGCCCAAGCTTTTGCTGTTCCAACGCCTTGAAGGGCATTTTGATAGATCTCATCAACTGAACTGTTTCCTATTACCGATCCTAATTCTTTAATGTCATGAACTGTCGCATATATTCCGTTTCCTATTGCCGATCCTAATTCTTTAACGTCATGAGCTGTCTCAGATATTCCGTTTCCTATTGCTTTTACGGCACCAACAATCGTACCCTCCGCAAGACCTATCTCAAAAATCCTATCTTGCTCTTCACTAATCTCGAACCATTTTTCGTTAACATCTCTTCGACACTGATCATCAGGGCACTCTTCTAACTCTTTCTTCATCTGAGCGCGTTGTGCACTACCCAAAAAGTTATTTGCAGCGGCATTACCAGCGGCATCGACGCCGGCATCAACATCGCCACCGGCAATGGCAGCGGCAACACCCCCCGCAGCCCGTGCAACATCAATGGTGTGGTCTCTAAAGTCAGCAAACTGCGCATCAATCTTTGCGTTTATACGCGCTTCCTCTTCCGCAGTTGGGGTGCGACCGTTTAGGTCCCCCATTTCCTCTTTCACAATGCCTTGCACCCACAATTGAAACTGGAGCATAGCAGTGGCTTCGCCCACAGCCCCGCCAATCGCACCGGCAGAGCAAGCACCGCTCGCAACAGCGCCTTTTAAGCAGCCAAGTCCTGCATGGGCAACAATCTGCGTGACCGTGTCTATTTTGCCTTCTGCCTTGGCGGTACCGATTTCTTCTGCCAACGATTTGCCAACCGTATCAGACAGGGCGATGCGCAGATTGTTAAAAAAGTTCTTGTCAAAAGAGCCACCCTCAAGAGCCGTTTGAACGCTCGTGCCAATGGCGGCTTTGATCAGGTTCTTTTCCGCTTCACTGGCGATACGATCGACAAAAGGAGCGGTTTTTGGCAAAGATTGTCCAACACCTGCCATTTCCGTTATTTGGCTGGTTAAGCCTGCTGTTAACATCGATGAGACAATGCTGAGAACATTCTTTGAAGAGCCAAGCTCATGCAAGGCACCGGCAATATTGCCGCGATTATTGACAAGAGCCACAGCGCTTTTGTTAATCAGCGCTTGGACACCTGCCTGTATCGCCGCATTCATGGCGGTGCTCGAGCCAAGCCCCAAAGCACCGGTAATGGCACTGGCAGCGCCCGAGGCTGCTCCACCCGTAACCGCCGTGACAGCCAATGCCACGATAGCCGCACCGGCTTCTGTCAGCCCTTGGGCTTTATAATCCCAGTCTTTAAATTCAGCCTTAACGGCTTGCCAATCCACTTGCTTGGATAATTCTGGATCATCACGCAGTTGCTTGATCCATGCCATGCCTGGGGAGCGAGATAATTGCTCAAGAGATTTGTCTAAATCACCGGTTGCCTGATACTCAACAACAAAGCCATCACCCGCATCAAGCTTTATGCCACCCTTAGCATCTATGGTGACATGCTCGATGGTCTCCTTCAGATAGCCTTTGTCCCTCTCATTCCACCACACAAGATTTTCATTACGCTGATAAACATCCTTAAAATCTTGATCCTTGTTGGTGAGAAACTTGATCTTCCCCTTATCTGATGCCAAATGCGTCTGACCACCACTTTTTGCCCCTATGGCATCAAGCGTGAGATCCCCATTTTGCGCATGCATGGAGAGGTTGCCCTCTGTTTCTATCGTGGTTTTGTTTGTAGTAACTTCTGTTGACTGTTGACGAAACTTATTCTTTTGCTTCGATTTGTCGCCTTCTTTGCCCCTCAGATCCAAATCAAAACTGTTAAAATCTTGCTCTGAAATCACGTTGAGAGCGCCACCACTGGTGAAATCCCCATTGCCCTTGGCTTTAAACTTTCCCTCAAGGTTCAGTTCACCACCTGTGACAATGGTCAAATCTCCATCACTGTTGACTTCTGCCAAACGGTGCTCACTGCTTTGGGCGTTATAATGCCCTTTTTCCAATGTCTCCTTATGGTCACTCTCTAGTACTAATGAACCAAACGTAGCAGAACCATCGACAATCACCGTCATCGGACCGCCACTGCTCCATTGGCCACCAGTCATGCTTAAATCGCCAAGGGAGTGAATGTTTAAATCCTGTATAGAAATGATTTGAGCCTGCTGCCCACTGCGATCAACAAAACCATATTCATTCGTGTCACGGATTTTTGCAGTACCATCAATGATTGTCTTCGCATTGAGGGTGATGATATCCCCCAGAATAACCCCTGAAGAGTTGGCTAAAAGATCGCCACTGCTGAGATCTACAGCACCGCTGCCAAGCAAAAAACCACCATCATTAAACAAAGTTTGCGTGGTCGAAACATGCAATGCACCATTACTTGATATGGTGCCGCTATTGGTAAGACGGTCCGTCTCTATAGTGACGCCATTGCCTTTCAAACGTGCACTGGCAAGGTTTCCTTGCTGCGTTTTTGCCCCATAAACATCTTGTGCTAAAGAAGTGTTTGGTGCCAAATAAACGTGAGGCACTAAGACCTCTTGTCCGTCAACAAGGTGGGTCTCAAGCCAGATCATATCCTTTTTGATCCCAGCAATCTGCTGAGGCGTTAAGGGCTTGCCTAGCTCTAACCCCAAAGGACCTTGCTGCTCCACAGCATTGTCATAGAGCCTTTGCATTTGAGCATTGGGATCTTCAACATCAAGAAGAGTGCGATTACCTGTCAGCTCAAAGATTTGCTCACCCACCAGACGATATTCAAAATAAGCATCCCCCAACTTTTTGAACACGTGCTCAGGCTTATAATTACCAATCTTTTTTAAGTAATAGTCCGATCCCAAAAATTTACTTGGGTTGATAAAGTCCTGTCGCGTCTCGATTAAAAATGGCACATCCGGTGTTTGGGTCTGGTCCAATTCTGTCTTAACAGAGCTAAGCCCGTCTTGCGTTGGCACCTGTATGGATTCTGGTGCGGGTGTTTTTGTGCTTGGTGCAAAAAGCCCTTTGTGCCCTTTCAAACCATTGATAATCCCATCTAATCGATCATCACTAATCAGTGGTTTGGAACCGTCAAAATCGGTGTTTTTAACACCAGCCAACCCCTTATCGCCAGAGCTTAAGCCAACTTGCTCAACCCCCTCACGCACCGCATGATTGTCAATATAGCCTGTCAACTTGGCATCAAGCGTGCCACCAGCTTCAATCGTGCCATAAACAGCATCATAAGTGCGTTTGAGTGTTTGGGTAAAAGTAGGACCATCCCATTCTTCTGCACCTTGCCCTATACATGCTGGATTTGTGGCACTACATTGCTTATATCTGTAGCGTGTTTCAGTTACAATCTTGGTTTTTTCAATTAAATCACGCCCCTCATTGAGTAGCGTATCACCCTGCATCTCAATGTTGCCATTAGCAGCAATCAAACTATAGCTATTGCGGATATCACCGGCATGGACCGTGAGATGACGCCCTACCAAAATCTGTGCCGCATTATTGGTAAAATGAGGCTGCTGACGAATGATCGTAGTGTCGATATTTTTCTTGATCCTTGTGTGTTTATCAACATTTGGGATATTTTCCCATTCTCCTTGCACGTAACTGTGAGAAACCACTTTATCGCTAACTTCAACCCCACCTTCACGCATGTTGGTAAGCGCTGAGACATCGAAGGTCATATCGCCTGACACGGCTTCTAAAAGACCCGAGCTGTTGATCACATGACCAGCCCGCTCTCCACTTAAGCCACGGATGATGAGATTGTCTTCAGCAATGACATCGGCAAACTTATTAATAAAATCCCCATCCAAGGAGAAAATGGCAGATTTCTTGGCATAAATCAGCCCACTATTACTCAGATCAGCGCTCACATTGAGCGCAACCCCATCACCACTTGAACCAATACTGCCGGCATTGTCCAAAACATCTGCGGTTAAGACAAAAGAACCACCACTTTTGAGAACACCGTCTTCACCATTTAAAACCAGAGCAACTTGCCCCAATGACGGATCATAGCTTTCTGCCACAAGCGTAAAACTGTCACTGGCTAAAAGCTGACCGGAATTGGCTAAAGACCCAAGCTTCGCATCAACAACACCGCCCACCATAATACCGGAATTTCTTAAAACATCATGGCTGTTGAGAGTAAGTACCCCGCCTTGCGCTTCCACAAGCCCAGCTTGGGTGAGTGTGCCTGCCTTCAGCGTTACATCATAGGCGCCAACCTCACTTGTCTCGCCCATTGTCAATATGCCATCACTGGAAAGCTCTATCCGCTTTTTAGAGACAATGCGCCCCGTTTGGTTCAGAGTGTTTTGCGCATGCAAAGCAATAGTATCATTGCTTTCTATCGTGCCACTATTGGTTAAATCACCATGGCTGGTCAGTTGAAGGTCACCACGCTCAATCTCTATGTGCCCTGCTTGGATCACACTATCAGCAACAATATTAACTGCCCCTTGCGTAGAAATAAGACCATCAACATTCTCAAAACTGCCCACATCAATGCGCAAACCATCCCGCGCTAAAACATGCGCACCTTCATCATGTGTAGCGTTTTGTTGGTCTGAATTTGTCGTTTCAGCGCTTTTATTGACAAAAGACGTTGCAACAATCTTCATCTCACCGGCTAAAGCACTGAGAAGACCAGCCTCATTATTTATATGACCATTTATATGACCAGCACGTATCTCTTTCAGCCCACCAATGCTGAGAGCCTCTTCAGCAATCATTCTGCCCTGTGTGTTGGTTAAATCACCATCACTGAATAGGTCCATAGATTTTTTGGCATAAATCAGCCCACTATTGCTGACATTTCCTGCCACATTGAGCGCAACATTCTCACCACTAGAGCCAAGCACACCGGCATTATCTAATTGCCCTACGGTCACAACAAAAACGCCACCACTTTGAAGGACCCCTTCGGATGTATTATTCAGAAAGGCTTGTTGCGGATCGGCGCCTTCTTGTGCGCTTACCATCAAATGCAAATCATCGGTTGCAATAAACGTCCCTTGATTGGTAAATGCACCAATATGAGCATCGACACTCTCACCGCGCATTGTGCCGCTATTGATAACCCCATCACGCACTTGAAGGGTTAATGCTCCTTCTTGGGCTTCCACAGTCCCTGCTTGGGTTAAAGCATCAGCACTTAAAACCACATCATAACTTAAAATCGTGCTCTCTTGAGAGGTTGTGAGCATGCCCCCCGCTGTCAAGGCAACCTGCTGCATGCTGACAATATCACCCGTGTGATTGAGGGCACCATGGGCATCCAGCGTTATCTTCCCATTAGACCAGACAGTGCCTTCTTGGATCAGGGCACCGTGATGCGCATAAAGGTCAATTTTTTGCTCTGCCACTAAGCGCGCGCGTGATGTAAGCTCTGCTGCTTCCACCAAAAGAGAACCGCCGGCGCTATAATGTCCAGCGCCTACAGTGAGCCCATCATCGGCGCTCAAGACAATATTCCCCTTGGCACCAATATGGTTGTTTAAAGCGGTGATTTGATTGGTTTTAATGGTCAGATCGCCAAGGGAAGAAACCCCTGTTTGATCATTGTCTTGCATGCGGCTCAGATCAATTGTTGCTGCTTGGATCTCTAAAAGATCACCGGCGGCTATCCGCCCATTCCCCGCCTCAAGCTTTGCTGCCTGTAAATGCAAAGAACCCGTCGCTGACTGTTGACCATCACTCCCAATACCGCTTGCTAGAAGAGCATGAGACTGGAGCTTGATCAGATCGGCGTGCACATCAACAGTACCGCTCGCTGCAACGCGAGCTTGCTCAGCCAGTTCAACATGTTTCAAAGCCTTCAGCTCAACCGCTTCTTCTGAAAAAAGCAGATCTTTCACATGCACACTGTCGTGGTGAGAACGCGCTTTTACTGCTCCTTTGGCACGTGCTTTGGCAATTACCAGCTTGCCATCACTTGTCAATCTCATGGCGCCTGCATTGGCAACCATGTCTCCTCGCATCTTAACGCCCGCACCTTTATCATTGGCAATCACGCGGATCTGCCCCGCATACATTCCACCAAACTCACTGGAATCAATCGCCAATTCTGGCTCTTTGCCATCAGAACCAAGAGAAGTTGCTTCGCGTTTGTCATAATCAAAATGATTGCGCCCCGCGATAACAGCCAAATCTCCTTTGACCTGTATGGGACCCCCGACACTGATCTTGCGCGAAACAAGATCAAAAATATCTAATGCACTCCCATCAGCCCCACGAGCGCCTATGGTGATATCTCCACCCTCAACACGCAATCCACTCAAAGCGCCATCGGCTCCAATAATCGGTTGTCCAGTCGATAAAGTCACCCGTGGTGTATTAATAAAGCCACAACCGTTACAGGTAATCCCATTGGGATTGGCGATAATAACATCCGCCATTTGCCCGTGTACTTCGCTCACGCCTTCAAGACGCGAGCGATTGGCACTCACCACTTCATTAAGGATAACCTTTGCTGCACCGCTATAACGCAAATTGCCGTTGCCTGGCACCAATCCCCCAAGCTGTGAACGCGAAACCTCCTCAGTCGAATTGTTCAAAATCACGCCATGGGTATCAACATTGAAACTGTCATATTTGTTATGAGAAAGACCCTGTCCATTGGGGCGAACAATATCAATCAGCGGCACATCATTGCCGGCTTTCCCCACCGTGGGGCGGAAAACAGAACCAACCCCATCAGCTGCTTTAATCCCTTGGCTCTCTTGTGCAACAGGACTTCGCGCTCCAAGCGCTTGTGCTTGCAACAACAAAGGCTGAAAAGCTAAGCAAAAGCTTAAAACAAGTGAAAGCCCCTTATGGATCCCTCGCTGCAAAACACAAAGAACGCGCTGCCATAGCTTGTATCCATATCCCAATCTATGCTTTTGATTTTTCAATCCCCGCATCTTCAGCTCCTCATAAAATTCTTTATCTCTTAAAAAAAACAACCCATATGGGTATAAACAGCGCAGCGATATTTTTACCACCCCTTTGCTCTAAAATCTCAATAATGCCCGCACTTGAAATAACCCTGTCGCATTTCCCTTTTCTCGCACTGTCGATTGGGTTAAAATATTCGAATAAGACACATCAATATCCGTAATGTCTCCGGTTGCATGGAAACCAAGAGTTGCCCCAACGAGGCTCCCGCCAAAACTGTTTTTGTTTACATCATTGGCCACGGCCCCCAGATCAAGCGCCATATAAGGGGCAAATTGGCTCATAAATTTACGCCCCATTCTCGAAGAAAAACCTGGCAACAACAGCGACAATTCATTGCGCCAAAACGCCCCATTATTGCCGTAATAAATCGCCTCACGCACCCCACGCACAGAGGAACTACCACCAAGCGATATTTGCTCTGAACTAAACAACGTGTCGGGTGATAATTGTCCTGAAAACAGCGTGTTATAGCGAAAGTTATACTGTTTGAGCGAAAAAGAACGCACGTAGCCTAGGGAAAAAGACAATTTGGAAAATTGCCCTTTGGGTGAATTTTTTGTTGCATTCTCTTGCTCTTTATCGTCATAAGCGCCAAGAATTGCCAACCCTTTATGAAACCCTATATGCGCGCTTAATTCTCCTCCAAGCCACTTGCGCGAATGATCAAGCTCAAAGGTTGCAATAGCCAATTTACGGCTGGAAACATCAACCCGACTGCCCATAATAAAATTATCAGAATATTTCCATGTCAACCGTCCTGTAACCCAGGTCTTTCCCTCTTGATCACGGTCGATAACCCGTGAAATCCACGGTGTAAGCGATAAAGACTTACCCGCTGTCATAATATCGGAAAATATTCCCTTAACACTCGAATGATATTGGCTCCACGTCCCATCAAAACCCGTTGTCCAAGTGCCATAGGGTAGAGAAAATGATCCCGTTAGAGTATCACTATTGGGACGCTTGTGAGAAAAATGATACGGACTACCATCCATAGAGCGCTGATAGCTAAACGACCATTGATCATTAATCCCCAACAGATCATCAAAAGAAAGGCTCAAGCGCGTTTGATAAAGCCCTGTTGCTTTAGCGCCAAGATTATCGCTGGAAAGCGTAATAAGCCAAGGTTTCTGTTTTTCAATATGAACATCGAGTATCGAACCACCCGAATTGCTCCCCGCACCAAGATTAATGGTGGCTTGGCGTGAGAAAAGCCGATTGATTTGATCAAGCCCTTGCTCTATCTGGCGCAGATTGGTCGGTTTTCCAATAAGGTTTGGAAAAGCCGTGGTGATTTCTCCTTGAGATTTCCTTCCAACTTTATGCCCATCCAGAGTGATATCTTCCATCACACCTTCAACTACAACAATCTTGAGATGACCGCCGCTTAAATCTTGCTCAGGCAAATAAGCCCGCACCGCAATATAGCCGCGCTTCATATAAAGCTTGGTCACCGCTTTGAGCACTTTATTGATTTCGGCAATCCCCAAACACCGTCCTTCCCAAAGAGAAATGGCTTCATGAAGGTCGGTATGAGAAATCAACTGAACATCAACAAATTCAATGCTTTTGATCAGCAAACAGGTTGTACTAGGCGAAGCACCATAGGGAGATATGGTATCATCGTCTGGCAAAAATACCCCACGGGTTTTGTTTTTACGCTGCAATTGCTGAAAACGCTGTTGTTGCGTTTGTTGTCGTTGGATGCTCTCTGATTGATTAATCGCTTTCTCACGAATGTTTTGGGCAAAACTCGGCAACGAGAAAAGGCACAAAATAGCCGCAAAAACAAAAGTGAAAAAAAATCTATGCATTCATTGTGCCCTCAAAATGAGCAACAAAATGAACCATATCATCAGCGTCACAGAAAAAATCGCCAACCGCGTAACAATTTTTTAATTTTTTGATGAGAATAATACTTATAACATCTGAGAAAAAAGCGTAGACTGTACTATATATACCTGCTTTATTGGTCACACAAATCATATCATTCCCCCCGTTTTTGAAGATTTTACAATGACACTGTTAAATGACAATCATACGCACTATACGCTTCTTAATTTTAAGGTGCTGCATAGGATATCATTTCGAGGATAAAGTAAAGCCTCTTATTTACAGAATAATCTGATTTATTGGAACTGTTACATATTAGAGACAACGAGAGACTACCACTTATTATGATCTGATGAGAAAAATAGCATGACAATAGCTTATTACTAAAATAAGCAAAAAAGAAAATGCGTAATGCCATAACTTATGAAGGATTAGCATATTTAAAAGCCGCTTATCCTAATGAAACTATCACTAAAGATGATATCTTTTTTACGATTACGGTCTACTTCATTCAGAAGATTATCGTGCCCGTTATGCTGATAACCTCTCTAAAGAATTGCCTCGTATCCCGTGTGTAAAAAATGCTGATGATTTTTGGAAGTTTGTGACAGCAGGACGTGAACTGGGTCATTTGCACGTGAATTATGAAGATGTAAAACCTTATCCCGTGACCTTTAAAAAGGGTAATCCAAAACAAACAGAAATCTCTAATCCTGAAAAATTCTATTATGTAACTGAAATGAAATTCGCAAAAATTAAAAATAGTAAGGAAAAGATAAAACCACTGTTATTTACAATAGCAATATTACCATAACAGATATCCCTCTTGAAGCTTATAAGTATATCGTCAATGGTAAACCCGCTCTTGAATGGGTTGTGGGGCATCAATGTGTAAAGACTGATAAAAAGAGTGGCATTGTCAATGATGCCAATCGCTATGCTGTTGAAACCGTTGGAAACCCTGCTTATCCTCTAGAATTGTTTCAAAGGGTTATTACCGTAAGTTTAGAAACCATGAAAATCGTTAAGAACTTACCAAAATTAGAAATAAGAGAAACTGAATAACTTATAAAGCATGCTCACATAATGGGTATGATAAACGCATAAGGGGTATAGAATCTTATAACCATAATCTATACCTCTTTTGTTAAGTTGATTAGATATAATCTTCTTTACTATGAGGGATAACAAAATAAAGTTAAGAGAATAGGATTTTGCAACATTCCTCTTAATTATTGCGAATCAAGGATTCTTTTCGTGGAGTTTTTTTTGCCATACCTGCTATCCAGAGGGTTTTTAATTCTAAAAAGTTGATTTGAAGTCACAGTGTAGCTACACTATAATAAAAGTTATAAATGGAGATACAAATCATGAAAGCCGATTCTGTTGTTCGCGCTCGCATTCCTGCTGAAATGAAAAAACAAGCGATGATTACTTTAGAACGTATGGGATTAACTGCATCAGACCTTATCCGCATAACATTTTTGCGTGTCGCTGAAGAAGGTTGTTTGCCTTTTGATCTTAAAGTACCTAATAGTGTCACACGTAAAGCTATAAAGGAATTAGATGAAGGTAAAGGTAAGACATTTAAAAACGCTGATGCCCTTTTTAAGGATTTAGGCATTTAATATGCTGATACCCGTCCGCTCAAAACAATTTAAACGTGACGTGCGCAAAGCGGAAAAACGCAGTAAAAATATGAATAAGCTGCGTACACTATTAAGTCTTCTAATTGAAGAAAAGCCATTACCAAGACATTACTGTGATCATCCACTAAAAGGCGATTGGGTAGGGTATCATGATATTCATATCGAACCAGATTGGCTGCTTATTTATAGAATAGAAGGAGATAAATTACATCTTATTCGTACAGGAACACACTCTGACCTTTTCAAAGAATAATTATATGAAAAGTTAAAAATACTCTAACTTTTCTCTACATAATTAGATTTTTTTACATTGCCTTTAAAAGATTATATCGTAATCTAAAATGATAGCTTTGTTTAAAGAGAGCTATGTATATTCATTTTCTTATATTACTTATAGGTTTTGAAGGTTTCTCAAACCCTCAAAATACCTTCAAAACCCCTTTTTATATATATTACAGATTGTATTTACGTGTTGTGTGTAATATGGGTTGTTTATTTAAAACATTAACATATTGAAATATAATAACTTTTATTTTTTGATTGAAAAAAAATATATAAAGGGGCGTAAAAGGAACCCTCAAAATACTCAAAAACCTCAAAACTCATAACCACAATAGTCTTGATAACATTTCTTATGATTATAATCCCTTTCTTTTGAAAGGCTTTAAAGGATCATATGCTTTTTATAAAGCACGTTTTAATCATTCTCTAAATCATAAGTTTATCTATTCAAATGAACTGATAAAATTCATAAAAGGGATTTTAATAACGTAATCAGTTTTTACTTTCATACGCTTTTCATAAGACACATTTTAATGACTCACTAAAATGATCACTTTTGTCAGTTCAATTTACTGACACATAATTGACAAGTTTTAATCAATTCACATCATTGGTTATCTTTAAAGATTGTAATAGTGATATGAGTTATGTCTTAAAAACATTAACCTATTGAAAAATAATGTTTTTAATTTTTTCATTCAAAAAAATAATAGAGGGTCTAAAAAGAACTGACAACACTGACACGGTCTATTAAAAGGGATTTTCCTAATCTCTATAATTATCAGTTTCTATTGAGATGTTTTCATAACAGTCTATAAATCGTAATTATCCTATTTATCGTTTCTCTTATGAAAATGAAAAATGATGCCATGGCTATAAAGAACATAACAGCTATAGAGAATACAAAAATGCAAATGAATGCATTGGTTATAAAGACCATCTCTATAAAAAGCTGTTAAGTTGCAAATGTGTTATTAAAAGAAATTAACAGAAATCTTAAAATTCATTTAGTGAAAAAACTGATAGGTTATAAAGATAAAAATACGCATTATAAGAGCGTTTTTAAATATTATAAATGTATAGATTCAAAAAACAACGCAATCGTTTTATAAAGACTATAATATAGATTTGAAAGCGTATAAATATAAAAGAAGCAATTAATAAGCATAAGATATTTATCAATACACAACGTATTTAAAAAATATCAAAAAAGATAAAATATTATTTGACAATAAATACGTATTTTGTTATATAAATACTCAAGTGCTGAAAACACTTAACGATTAGCGGATAGGTTACGAAACAATCTTTCCAAAGTCTTTAAAATACTGACTGTTTTTTATACGTATTAAAGCGTATAATGATTTTGTCGGGTGTGTCACACCATGCAATACCCTTATGGGAAAAGTGTGACGACGGACTAATCGCCGTGTTTTCAACGCCCGGCGCCTTTATAGCGCGTCAATTGAAAACTTCATTACGATTAGAAAGAATTTAAAATGACAAATTCAAACAACACCCCCCTTATATCTTTAAATGCAAATGAAACCGCTCTTGCTAATCAACAAGAGCCTGCAAAAAAATACGAATTTACAGGTGAGACATAGAGGTTTGCTTTAAAACACTTCATAGAATTAGAGCTTTAAGAGATTTTGGAGACGTCAAAAAAGGTGAGTTAGGCGGGTTTATACAAGGTGAAAGTAATTTATCCCATGATGGCAATTGCTGGGTTGGCGGTAAAGCCAAGGTTTATAGCAATGCAAGGGTTTACGATAATGCCGTTGTAAGTGGGTATGCCCATGTGAATAATATTGCTTGTATTTATGAAAATGCAAGGGTTTATGGCAAGGCGGTTGTGGCTGGCAATATTTATGGCAATGCTCATGTGTATGGCTTTGCACGTATTTATCCGGATGCTCATATTTTTGGTAATGCTCATGTTCATTATTACGCTTGTGTTTTTAATGATACAAAAATTTATGATAATGCGAAAATTTCCGGATATGCTTGTATTTTTGCAAATGTAAAGATTTTTCGCAATGCGGTCATTAAAGGTGACACTTGGGTTCGCAATAATATTGAAGTCTGTAGTAAAGAAATTGTCTATAATGACCAGTCTATAAAAGACGCTGCGTAAATAAGACACGGGCGCGGCGGGGGCGCCCCTCTTTTAAACATTTCATTTTTAAATTTATCAAATATGAACTTAGGGAGTTACCTATGAACGCTATAACTGTGTCTAAAAAATACGAATTTACTAATGAAACACGTTGCGTGGCTGGTCATACTTTACACCGTATTAAAGCCATTAGAGATTTTGCTGATGTAAAGGCGGGCGACCTCGGCGGCTTTATTGAAAAGGAAAGTAACTTATCACATGATGGTACTTGCTGGGTAGCTAATGAGGCTTGTGTTTATAATAATGCTCTTGTTTCTGATAATGCTACTGTTTTTAATTATGCTCGTGTTTTCGATAATGCAACGGTTTGTGATAATGCAAAGGTATTTGATTTTGCTAGTGTTTATGACAATGCAAAAATACATGATAATGCCTTGGTTTTTGGATATGCTTTTGTTTACAAACATGCTCGTGTTTTTAATAACGCCGCTGTATGTGATAAGGCTGTTATAAGAGACAATGCAAAAGTCTATGGGAAGGCTTTTATTAATTGGTATATACGTATTGAAGACAATGAAACGATTAATCTTGCATCTCAAATTTCTGATGACGCTTGTGTCTCTTTACCTATAACAAAAAAATACGAATTTACGAATGAAACACGTTGTGTGGCTGGTCATACTTTACACCGCATTAAAGCCATTAGAGATTTTGCTGATGTAAAGACTGGTGATTTAGGTGGTTTTATCGAAAAGGAAAGCAATCTCTCTCATGATGGAAATTGCTGGGTCTATGATAATGCTACCGTTTTTTGGGAAGCTGTCGTTTCTGACAATGCAAAAATACATGATAATGCTTGTATTAATAGAAATGCTAAAGTTTATGGCAATGCCGTTGTTAATGATGATGCATGGGTTTTCGGTGCAAATGCTCATGTTTATGGCAATGCAAAAATTAATGACAATGCTATCGTTCGTGGTCAAGTTTATGACAATGCCTTTGTTTGTAATAAAGCTAATATCATTTTTGATGCAAAAATCTCTGACAATGCGAAAATTGCTGATAATGCTTATGTAAGGGGCTTTGTTTATGGCAATGCAAAAATATTAGGCTCTGCTCGTATTGATTGGGCTGCTCATGTTTACGATAATGCCGTCGTTTCTGACAATGTATATGTTTGTTACTTAGTAAAAATCTTTGGCAATGCTATAGTTGATGGCAATCAAAAAATTTATGATGATATTGGGAATAATAACAAAACCATAAATGAAGCTGCTTAAATAAAGCATGGGCGTTGTGGGGGCGCCTGATTTCCAATCCAATTTTCCATTTCAAATTTTAGAAAACGTTTATCACATTAGATTGTGAGGGTACTCCTATGTGCAAAAAATACGAATTAACCAGTGAAATTAAAAAAATCAAACATGCACTTACTCGAAATATTATAAATCTTTACCGCATTCGTGCTTTAAAAAATTTCGATGATGTTAAGGCTGGGGATTTAGGGGGCTTTATTGAAAAGGAAGCTAATCTATCCCATGATGGCAATTGCTGGGTGTATGATGAGGCTTGTGTCTACGGTCATGCAAGAGTGTATGATGATGCAAAAATACGGCATTATTCGCAAATCTGTGGTCAAGTTTATGGCAATGCTGAAGTCTATGGAAAGGCTTTTATCTCTCAATATGCTAAAGTTTATGACCATGCTTTTGTCTATGGCAATGCTCATGTTTATGGCAATATTTATGGGTATGCTCATGTGAATGGTAGTGCCCGCGTTCTTGCTGATGCTCATATTTATGACCATGCGCATGTTTCTTATGATGCTACGGTTTTTAGTTATGCACGCGTTTATGGTCATGCCAAGGTTTCTGGCTCGGCTTGTATTTATAGCTATGCCAAGGTTTATAATTATGCCTTTATTAATGGTCGTGCAAAAATACATGGCAAGGTTTATGGAAATGCTTGTGTGAGTGGCTCTTGTGAGATTTATGGCTCTGTTTATGGCAATGCTAAAATCTCATATTGTGCAACGATCTGGGGGCGTGTTTATGGCAATGCAAAAATCAATAAAAAAAGCAAAGTAAGGTTGGTTCCAAAAAATTGTGAGGTGTATGAAAGGGATAATGTTGTCAATATAACTGATAAAACAGAATAAAAAGAGACATGGGGGGCTTTTAATAGGATAACTCCATCATAAAAGATAGCATTCATAAAAGAAAGCCGTGCCAAGTGATATGACGCGGCTTTCAAATAACGATTATAATGATAAAAAATAATCATCCACAATGGAGTAATGAATACATATATACAAAACGTATCATATTGCAAGCGCTCTATGAGAGATATGAAAACTTATCAAAAGGAATGTAAATGATGCGTATGATCTTTAATCACTCTTTTGAATGAGAGAGCCTATAAATGCTTTTTGTTTCTCTCAAACGTATTAATCATAACGTCTTTATCTTTTAAAGAGATTCATTGAAAACAAAGCCCATGATCATGNTTATCTTTTAAAGAGATTCATTGAAAACAAAGCCCATGATCATGATGCTTCTTTTAAAACGTTTCAATATACTAAGCTCAAAATCGAGCTGAGTGAATTCAAATAACGCATTCTATAAAATCAAAACGCTTGTTAGCTTTAACAAAACTCGTTTTTTACATTTACGAGTATTGGTTTTCAAAACAATCTCTCATAAGACAAATAAATAACCGCTTTTATCAAACGCAAGGCTTTAAAAACTGTTATAAACATCTGTTTCAAACGTTTAAACGTTCATTTAGAAAGGCTTTCATAAGTTTCTTTTAAACAGAACTTCTTTGCAAATTAATCGCTCT
>NZ_JBHIQF010000049.1:0-3449 GCF_042196445.1 Bartonella sp. AP11XZML | reverse complement strand
TTTTTACCTCTCATTTTTCCCATTCATTTTCATTCACCAATATTTCAAAGGAGCATAAAGTATGGCAACAGGTTTTTTACACGGTGTTGAAGTCATCGAGGTTGACGACGGCACCCGCCCTCTTCGCGCGGTTCAGTCTGCCGTTATCGGGATTGTTGGCACAGCACCCGATGCCGATGACCGAGCATTTCCCCTTAACACACCCGTTTTGGTTACCGGTTCTCTTTCACAAGCCGCTAAACTGGATAAAACGGGTAAGCGTCAAGGCACCCTACCCAATGCCCTTGATCTTATTTTCAAGCAAGTGGGTGCCATTGTTGTTGTCGTGCGTGTGAACGAGGGTGACAATGAAAATGCAACACTCACCAATGTTCTAGGTGGTGTGAATGCAAATGGTGCTTATGAAGGTGTTCATGCTTTGATTGGAGCACAATCCATTGTAGGACAAACACCACGCATTCTTATTGCCCCAGGTTTTACGCACAAACGCCCTATAAGTCTTAGCAAGATTGATGTGATAAACCAAGGAAGTGGTTACACTCAAGCAACTGTTAAAATTGCCGGCGGTGCACAAGCAGAAGCAATCCTGAAAGATGGAAAAGTAACGTCACTTGTCATTAAGGACAGTGGCTTTGATTATCAAACCGCCCCAAATGTGACGATTGAAGGAGATGGCACTGGTGCGACAGCCAAAGCCGAAATCAGTACAACCTCTAATCCAGTAGCGGCAGAACTCATTGGCATTGCTGAACGTCTGCGTTCTATTGTGGTGCTTGATGCACCAAACACAACAGATGAAGCAGCCCTTAGCACAGCAAAGGATTTTGATTCAAAGCGCGCTATTATCGTTGACCTTTTTGTAAAGGTGAATCGTGATGGAAAGATCATAGAACAGCCGGCAAGTGCGGCAGTTGCTGGTGTCATTGCTAAAACTGATTTTACACACGGTTTTTGGCATTCTCCTTCAAACAAAGTGATCAATGGCATTGTTGGTATTGCACGCCCCATTGATTTTTCCATTGGGGACAGATCAAGCCGCGCCAACCTTCTCAATGAACAAAACATCACAACAATTATCCGCGAAAACGGCTATCGCCTCTGGGGTAATCGCACACTCTCAAGCGATACAAAGTTTGCTTTCTTATCGGTGGTGAGAACCGCAGATATGATCAATGATGCCATTTTGCGCGGGCATCTATGGGCTGTCGACCGCAATATCAAAAAAACCTACATGCATGACGTAAGCGAAAGCGTCAATGCCTATTTGCGTGATTTAAAAGCACAAGGCGCTATTCTTGGTGGGCGCTGTACGCCTGATCTAGAGCTTAATACAGCAAGCGCCATTGAGAGCGGTAGAGTCTATTTCAATGTCGAATTCACCCCCACAACACCCGCAGAACATATCACGTTCCGTTCACACATTGTGAATGATTACTTAGAGGAGATCTTTTAATGACCGTACCTGTTTTACCAAGAGTTTTGAAATATTTTAACATTTTTGTCGACGGCATTCCCTATCAAGCAAAATGTGAAAGCGTAACATTACCGAATTTGAGTTTGGTCGTTGAAAGTTATCGTGGCGGAGGCATGGATAGCTCTATTGAAGTTGACCTTGGTCTTGAAACCCTCACGCTTAGCATGACCATTTCTGATTGCTCTCCAGAGTTGATGGCACTGTTAGGGCGCACCGATGTCAACATTTCATTGCGCAGTTCAATGCAAGCTCAAGGCACCCCCGCAGAAGGTGTTGTCATTACCATGAGAGGGCTTTGCAAAGGCTTTGAAATGGCAGAATGGCAACCGGGAGGAAAAGCAACTTCTACGGCTACATTCACATTGCAGTATTTCAAATATGTCCAGAAGGACGTTGAAATCGTTGAGATAGATGTCCTCAACTTGGTGAGAAAATTCAATGGCGTCAATCAACTCGCAGACCATAGAGAAAATATAGGATTATAAAAATGACCGTCCAAACAAGCATTACACATAAATTATTGATACCTGTTACTTTTGAAGGAAAAGAGCACACCACAATTACTTTACGGCGCCCCAAAACAAAAGATTTGCAAGCAATCGACAAAAAAGAAGGTATAGAGCAGACAATCGCTATGATCGCGCGCCTTTCTGAATGGCCGCATGAGGTTATCAGCGAACTCGACATCAATGATTTGGTAAGCATTGGAGAAATCTTGGAGTCTTTTATCAAACGGCGGGATACCTCGACTGGGAAACCGCCGCTAAACTCATAGCCGATATTACCATTGTGTTCTATTGGTCCCTTTCAGACATGATGGAAATGGAACCACAAGAACTCATATTCTGGCGAAAACAAGCAGCAGAAAGGTATAAGACAAAATGAGTGAAAAAGTTGCCGATGCAAAGGTGAGATTATCTCTTGAAGACAAACTCACCGCACCTCTCAAACATCTTCAAAAAAAATTCGATACATTGTCAAAAACACTCTCACATAGTTTGGGTATTCCGCGCTTTTCTGCTGCTGTCAAAAACATGACAAAAAGCCTTCATGGCGTTCAAAGTGCTCTTAGCACAGCGGCAAGTCGTGCTTCAGTCTTTACCGGTGTCTTAGGGCTTGCTGGTGGTGGTCTTGTGGCAAGTGTAGCCGCCCTCACCATGAAAACCATGCATCTGGGAGATAGTCTTTATCACGCATCACACCATTTAAATATGAGTGTTGCATCACTTCAATTATGGGGTGATGCAGCCGATAATTCAGGCACTTCTGCCGAACTTTTTCAACAATCCTTAGCGGTTTTAAATAGGCGTTCGGCACAAGCCTATGCTGGACAAAAAAGAGGCATGATGGGCTTTGAAGCACTTGGCATTTCTGTCAAAAACACTTCTGGAAAACTCAAATCCACTTCTGTCTTGTTAGAAGAAATTACCGACAAGATGAGTAAGATGAAAAGCCAAGCACAAAGACAGCATATTGCCGCTCTGCTGTTTGGGGGTGATGGTAAAGAAATGGCGACCATGCTTGCACAAGGCATGGCACCCATTAAAGAGCTGTTTGCAAAGGCGCGAAAAGGAAAATGGCTGATAGGTGCCGATGTCGCACGCTATGCAGCGGACTTAAGTGACAAGATGGGAGCCTTTAAGAAAAAAATAGGCGGTATCGCGAGCTTTATTGGCGCGCGTTTCATGCCCGTTATTAATGATATGATTGACGGTTTTTCAAAGTTGATTGATGAAAACCGTGACCTCATCCAAACAACCGTTGCGAGCTGGGCAAAAACCTTAAAAAAAGTCCTTAATGATTTACTTAATCCTACCTCTGATTTGAGAAGAGGCATCAGTGATCTTACAGAGAGAATTAAAGGCTGGTTTCAATGGATGAAACCTCTAATTGGTGAAATAACCCTCTTTAAGGTAGGGCTTGTAGCTCTTGGTTCCTTCATTTTTGGTCCACTCATTGCCGCATTAGCAGCCGT
>NZ_JBHIQF010000048.1:0-3057 GCF_042196445.1 Bartonella sp. AP11XZML | reverse complement strand
AAGCCTATCGGTTTTTTGATCGGCGATGGGTGCTCCATCACTCCATTGTGCGTTGAAGTAAATCTTTGCATCACCCGTTGCGTTGTAGACTTCTTGCGTGTCTGGTTTACCAGAACCTATATGCAATGTTTGGTAGTGATCTTCTGTTGGTTTCTCAAAAACAATAGAGCTGTTGTTGAGGTTTAGCACAGAAATATCAGAACGAGATCTTTGAGCGATATCAAGCAGATTGCCATCATCATCTTTTTCATGTTTGCTGATTTTCAACGTCCATGTTGTCTTGTTTTTTAGATCAAAACGTACAGTTCTATCTTTAGCAATATTCGCTCTGCCCTCTAGAGTAGACTGATCAGCGCTTAATGTAAAAGTGCCGTTGGAGATCGCTTTAACCTTTTTATCATTCCAATAATTATCGGTTCCCCAAGATTTTGGATTTTCGAAAATACCATCTCCTAATAATACGTCGGCATGGATTTCTGAATTTTTGAGATTGACTGTACCGATTGACAAACCTTGAATATCTTCAATGTTATCGTTAGTAAAAGCTCCAACAAAAATTCCAGTACCATTTTCAGCATGAAGCTCTGCATTAGTTAGATTGATCTCACTACTTTGGTGTTTTTGTGGATCATCTGATTCATTTTTATCAATATCAGAGACAGCCAAGAACTGTAAGCCACTGATTCCTACTTTTGCAGAAACATCCGTTAGATCAATATGGCCGCCATTTATTACAACCATTGCAACTTTTTTTGCTTCTATTTTATTTTTCTTCCCATTCTGAAGGGCGTCGGATTGGGTATCTAGACTTTTAGAATTAGCATCAATAGCGCCATTAATCATCTTAATTGTGCCATCTTTACCAATAGCGAGACCAACATCAACATTTTGAATGGTTGTTTTGCCATTTAATTCAACTATACTATCAGCCTCCCAAGTGTTTACACCAACGGTTGCTGCTTCGGACTCACCACCGATTATTGTTAAATCTCCGCTAATGATTTTACTTCCATCCTCTGCATAAAGACCTTCATCAAAATTTTGAATGGTTGTTTTGCCCGTTAACTGAATTTCACTCCCAGAGCCTGCTGTCCATACACCAGATCGTGCTTCATTGGGGTTGTCATTAATTGCTTTACCACCGACTATTATTAAATCTCCGCTGGTAATTTTACCACCATTATAGGCTCCAAGACCGTACGAAACTTTTTCAAAGGTTGTATGCCCCTTTAATTGAATTTCACTATTAGGATTAATGGCTATTATACCAGAAGTGCCGTATTCTTGGTTTTCATAAGCAGTTATTGTTAAATCTTCGCTGGTGATTTTACCACCTTTTTCTGCTCTCAGTCCATCTCTAACTTTTTCAATGCTTGTTTTGCCTTTTAATTCAATTATGCTTCCAAAGCCATTGGCATTTGCACCGTTTCCGAAGTTATCGGTTGTTAGAGTAACATCCGTAATTTCAATACGTCCACCATTTTCTGTAAATAATGCGCCTTCATGTCCATTCAAACTTCCTCCTATGACAGCCCCTCCTTTCATGGTGATCTTGGATTCTATACCATCTGCATGGAGTGCATTACCCTTAGATGATGCGACTGTAACATTGTTGTTTAAAGTAATGATGCTGCCGTTTCCAGCATATACCCCATCAGTTTCCCCATCGAGTGATCCTCCAGACACTGTTATTGTCGAGTGATCATCTGCAAATATGCCTGTTAGTGCTTGAGTAACGGTTACATTGTTCAAGGTTACTGTGCTGTTTTTAGCACTTATTCCTAAGGATAGTGAACTGTTATCGTTTTCACTCGATATTACCACGTCTTCCAGCTTGTTTTTTTTACTCTTACTGTCAGAAAAGGAAGCACCAGTGCTAGATAAAATGCCAGATGAGGAGGCCTCCATTCCAGAATATGTAATTGTTCCCTTAGTCATTTGAAGTGTAGCACCGTCTTTGGCTTCAAGGCCTAAGAAAATACCAGAACCAGTGCCTTTAATGGTTGTGCCATCCAGTAACTCAATCGCACTGTCAGCACCTTCTGCTGTTACAGCATAGACGGTTTTGTTTGTGTCTTGGTTTATATCTTTATTCATAACAATGGTTAAATGTTTTCCAATGATTTTGCCACCGTCTTTTGCGTGAATAGTTTCGTAGGTTTTATCGGATACTTCTTGTTGTTTTCCCTCAGAAACTACGAGGATTTCAGCATGTGCACTGAACTGGATGTTGAACAGGATAATAGCGGCTGCAGCTGTGCATGATAAAAGGGATGTTTTATACACTAGTATTCTCCTTATGATAGCCCCCAAATATTCATTTCCCCGCGAACTTCATAAGAAGAAGTGAAAATGGATAGTTGTTATTAATTTCAGTAATTGTCTTTATTTGGTAAGACATTTTTGGTTTTTTGTCAAAATTAAAAAATAATTGATATTAATTATGTCTAATACAAAATGTATTTATAATTGATTTTATTTAAAGAATTATAATTTTGAATATTATTATTCAGAGAAATATTCTGAGATACTGATATAGTACTACCATGACATCTTTTACGTGATGGTAGGGTTTATTATATGACGCAAATTGGGGTTATGAGGGAACAAAAAAGGATGTAGAAGAAGCTTGTAAAAAAGCTAACTTACTTGGGCTTAAAGTGGGTTTTCATCTTTCAACACAGTGGTATTAATTTATTTCTAATAGACTTCTCTTTTTTTCAAAGTAGGAAGTACTCTTCATCCACTGGGGATGGAAGTGCTCTGTTGCGTTTGTTGTGTCTTGTCTTGGAGATTTTCGTAAAGAACTAAGTATAAAGAGGGAAGGGTGCTTTAAAAGGAAAAAGGATGACTTTAATGTACAAAAAGGGCAGCATATTGTGCTGCCCTTTTTGTTAAATTAAATAGAATGAATAGGCTATTTTTACAGCCTTGATTTAAAACTGATAGCGTATGCCACCTGAAAAGTTTGTTCCGGATATACCAGTTTTCTGAAGCTTTTGTTGATAACTTACATCACCATGAAGGGAGAAATTGTGAGACAGTTGCGCATTGATG
>NZ_JBHIQF010000047.1:0-1442 GCF_042196445.1 Bartonella sp. AP11XZML | reverse complement strand
TTCTTTTATATTTCGATTGGTTACTTTAATCGTTTATTTAGATCGCTAGCTGTTTTGATAATAAAAGCCGTGTCTTAAAAGAACGCGGCTTTTTTGCTATAAAGCAGCCCCCCGCCCCGTTATTTTATTTATGCTGCTTTTTCACTAATCTTTACAACGGTATCGTTTTCATAAATTTCACAATCTTCAGGAATTCCATATGCATAATAAAAGTTTTGTTTGACATATGAATAATCATTTCTTTTTAATCTTGCATTGCCATGTACCAAACCTCTAATGGTGTGATAACCAGTCACTTTTGCATTCCCATAAACAGAACCATAGACCTTAACATACCCACCCACGCTAGCATTGCCATAAACCTTGCCATAAATTTTTGAAGAGCTACTTACAACAGCATGATCATAAACCTCAGCCTTGCTATAAATGCGTGCACTTCCTGTTAATTTTGCATTCCCATAAACCCTTGCATATTGATAAACCCACACCTTATCAGAAAGATGCGCATTATCATAAACATGAGCTCCAAAATACACGCGGGTTTTATCATATACATGCGCATTGCCATAAACAAAACCACCAATGACAGCGTTGCCATATACCCTTGCATTTTCATAAACACGACCAGATTTTACAACACAAGCATTATCATAAACCCAGCAATTGCCATCATGAGAAAGGTTATCTTCCTTTTCAATAAAGCCGCCTAAATCACCAGCTTTAACATCAGCAAAGTCTTTTAAAGCACGAATGCGGTATAAAGTAATCCCTTTAACGTGACTTTCATTTATAAGCTCATATTTTTTAGATACATTTTTAGTGGTCATAGGTAGCTCCCTAATCTAACATTTGAATAAATTTTTAATAAGAGGTTTAAAGAAGGCGCCCCCGCCGCGCCCGCGCGTTATTTAAGCTGTTTTCCTATGAGAACGACACATAACAAAGCAAATTTCACCATAAGGAGAAAGGCGTTCTGTATAAACATTATTCATTGTGTCACCACAAATATTCTTAGTAACAATAGCCATGCCACATGCATTGGCATTTTCATAAACATGCACTTTACTTACAATTTTTGCACTATCGAAA
The DNA here is from genome assembly GCF_042196445.1 of Bartonella sp. AP11XZML. Classification (NCBI taxonomy): domain Bacteria; kingdom Pseudomonadati; phylum Pseudomonadota; class Alphaproteobacteria; order Hyphomicrobiales; family Bartonellaceae; genus Bartonella; species Bartonella sp. AP11XZML. The sequence goes on along the minus strand of NZ_JBHIQF010000047.1, from coordinate 353 downwards.
ACATGGGCATTATCATACACATGGGCATTGGCAAAAACCTTTGCTGAATCGTAGACGCGAGCATTACCATATACAAAACCACCAACACCTGCATTGCCATAAACCTGCGCATTTTCGTAAACACGACCAGGGCTCACAACAATGGCTTGATCACCAACCCAGCAATTACCATCATGGGAAAGATTTTCTTCAGATTCAATATAGCCACCAAGTTGACCAGCTTTAACATCACCAAAATCTCTTAACGCCTTAATGCGATAAAGTTTTTTACCCTCACGAAGAATTGTTTGATTGGTGAGTTGATATTTTTTTACAGAATTCTGCATAATAATTACCTCGTATTTTAACATTTT
>NZ_JBHIQF010000046.1:0-7696 GCF_042196445.1 Bartonella sp. AP11XZML | reverse complement strand
GGATATAAAGTTTGAGACATTGAATTATGCTATTCAGGATGTTCGGAAAGAAGCAAGACAAGCTGCTGCTATTGGTCTAGCAGTATCTAATTTAAGCTATGACGATACACCGGGAAAATTAAGTTTTTCACTTGGTACGGGTGTATGGCGCAGTCAATCTGCACTTGCTATTGGAGCTGGTTATATGTCTGAAAATGGAAGATTTCGCTCTAACGTATCTGCAACGAGTGCTGGGGGACATTGGGGTGTAGGTGCTGGGTTTAGGGTAACACTGAATTAACAATAGAAAATTCGAAATAAATTTTCCTTCTCTTATCAAATGCGTTACATGTGCCATTTAAAGAGAAGGAAAGTTATTTTCATCATAAATGAATAGCAATAGAAGATAAGGGCGTATTTCGAGTAAAAATATATTTTTTGTGAAATTTTATATGAAAAAATCATTTATCACCTCCAAAAGGAATTATTTGAGTAATCGATATTTATTTTTAAGAGAGTTTTGCCTTCTTGTCTCATCAGACAAGGGTAAAAATTTTATAAGAAGTGATATTTTACACAGAAATTCATAGAGTAGTATACTTGTAAAGTTTTATAATAATGTATTCTGTAATAATAATCTTAGTGGGACTAATTTTAGTTACAGTGAAACATTTTAACAAAAAAACTACAAATGCAGAGGGATGTTTTCATATAAATTAACAGAGTACGTGTAACCGCACAATATTTGAAAACTATACAGTTTATAATTTTATAATAGAAATATCCACGAGGGGTGTTCTTAAAGAAATAAAAAGTCTCATTTTTTCCTTGCTATTTTTTAATAATCTGTATAGAGTGCGAAAAATTAATTAAAAGAAACTAGAAATCTTCTCGCAAAGCGGGGTGCGGTAAGTTATGGAAAAATTACAAAATCACAATCATCTAATCTCAAAGAGCTTTAAGAGATACAAATATAAAACTCAGGGATATCTCGCTTATTTTCACGAAAAAAGCGCAATAACCCTACAAAAAACGCTCTAAATTACTCAACAAACAGCTTAAATCCCTTCCGCAATAAACATTTTATTGCCTCTTAAACACACAACCCCTAATAATAGTACACAAATATGTTTTTTCTACACTTTTTTCACCTTTCTTCACCTTTAAATTTAAAGGCTCTGCTAAAGAAAGACACCCCTCCTTAAAGGGGGATAAATAAAAACCACATTAATTGGACTATCGATCAACGTCGACTTCTATCTCATTGATATCTTAGATAGTCCTCTTCCGCATTATGACAACCCTAATCTTTTATAAAACAAGAAAAAACAACCTCTGGAGCTAAGTAGCACCGGAATATGTCTTTTTGATGTTTTAAATATCTTTTTTTACTTAGAGGATTTATTATGAAAAAAATATATACCACACCACACACGCTAGCAGTGAGTAATTTAAAAAATTCTTGCTCGTCTTATCGATTACCTTTTATTAAAACGCTTTCATTAGTGTCAGTAGCTGTCTTTTTATCAAATACTTCTCCTGTTTTTGCTTGTGATCTTTGGGGTAATGTAGCACAGTATTTTGGTGGAGGTACAAATATACGTAAAAGTATTGCGCCAACCTATATAATTAACGGTAAAATATATAGAGATGTTGGCTCTGCATTATATGGTTTGGAACGTTATACTGCTGAAGTTGCGGGCAATAAGCTTGTTAAGCAAGATGCATCAGGACTTATTACAATTGGTGCGGACGTAGGTGGTAATAGAATAACTATCGCAAATAGCTCTCATGGATTGAGGACTCTTACTGGTGTTGCTGATGGTTGGGTTTCGCCAATCTCGTATGATGCAGTCAATGGTTCTCAGCTTTTTTCTCAAGGCATCAGTACTGCGATCTCTTTTGGCGGTGGTGCTGGATACGATAGAAAAGGAAACTGGATAGCTCCTACTTTTACAGTTAAGGTCTTTGATAAAAATGGTAATGGAGCTGAAAAGAAGTATACTAATGTTGCGGATGCCTTTACTGGCGTGAGTAGTTCTTTCACGAATCTTGATGCAAAGATTGAAAATATTAAGGTGGCAAGTAATAGTCTTGTTAAGCAAGATGATACAGGACGTATTAGCATTGGTGGAGAAGTAAGTGGAACTAAGGTAAGCATTGCAAACGTTGATAATGCAGTTCGGACTCTTTCGGGTGTTAAGGCTGGTTCGATTACAGCAGCGTCCACTGATGCGATAAATGGTTCTCAACTTTATTCCATGAGCAATGTAGTCGCAGGCTATTTTGGCGGTGGTGCTGGCTATAAAGATGGAAACTGGAGTGCTCCTACTTTTACAGTTAAGGTCTTTGATAAGGATGGTAATGGAGCTGAAAAGAAGTATACTAATGTTGCGGATGCCTTTACTGGCGTAAATAGTTCTTTCACGAATCTTGATAAAAAGATTGAGAATATAGTCATTGATGCGACAGGTAACAGTCTTGTTAAGCAAGATGATACGGGGCTTATTAGCATTGGTGGAGAAGTAAGTGGAACTAAGGTAAGCATTGCAAACGTTGATAATGCAGTTCGGACTCTTTCGGGTGTTAAGGCTGGTTCGATTGCAGCAGCGTCCACTGATGCGATAAATGGTTCTCAACTTTATGCCATGAGCAATGTAGTTGCAGGCTATTTTGGTGGTGGTGCTGGCTATAAAGATGGAAACTGGAGTGCTCCTACTTTTACAGTTAAGGTCTTTGATAAGGATGGTAATGGAGCTGAAAAGAAGTATACTAATGTTGCGGATGCCTTTACTGGCGTAAATAGTTCTTTCACGAATCTTGATAAAAAGATTGAGAATATAGTCATTGATGCGACAGGTAACAGTCTTGTTAAGCAAGATGATACGGGGCTTATTAGCATTGGTGGAGAAGTAAGTGGAACTAAGGTAAGCATTGCAAACGTTGATAATGCAGTTCGGACTCTTTCGGGTGTTAAGGCTGGTTCGATTGCAGCAGCGTCCACTGATGCGATAAATGGTTCTCAACTTTATGCCATGAGCAATGTAGTTGCAGGCTATTTTGGTGGTGGTGCTGGCTATAAAGATGGAAACTGGAGTGCTCCTACTTTTACAGTTAAGGTCTTTGATAAGGATGGTAATGGAGCTGAAAAGAAGTATACTAATGTTGCGGATGCCTTTACTGGCGTAAGTGGTTCTTTCACAAATCTTGATAAAAAGATTGAGAATATAGTCATTAATGGGACAGGTGATGATCTTGTTAAGCAAGATGATACCGGACTTATTACCATTGGTGGAAAAGTAAGAGGGGTCCAGGTAAATATAGCAAATGTTGATAATGTGACACGGACTCTTGCGGGTGTTAAGGCTGGTTCGATTACAGCAACATCGACTGATGCGATAAATGGCTCTCAATTTTATGCCATGAGCAATGTAGTTGCTAGCTATTTTAGTGATAATGCTGGATATGATAAAGATGGAAACTGGAATGCTCCTACTTTTACAGTTAAGGTTTTTGATAAAAATGGTAGTGGGACTGAAAAGAACTATAAGAATGTTGGGGATGCGCTTTCTGGTGTAAGTAGTTCTTTTACGAATCTTAATCAAAAGATCGAAAGTGTGACAGGTGATAGTTTTGTTAAGCAAAATAGCGTTGGGCTTATTACGATTGGTGGAGACAAGGGTGGTGATAGAATAGATATTGCAAACGGTATTAATTTTCCACGAGTTATCTCTGGTGTTAAAGGGGGTGCATTTACGGCAACATCGACCGAAGCAGTAAATGGTGGTCAAATTTATTTGATGGCTCAGGCATTTGCAAGTTATTTTGGCGGTGGTGCTGGCTATAAAGATGGAAAATGGTCACCTCCTACATTTACAGTTAAAGCCTTTGATAAGGATGGTAATGCAACTGAGAAAAACTATACTAATGTTGCAGATGCGTTTTCTGGCGTTAATAGTGCTTTCACAAGTTTGAATGAGGAGATTGTTAAGATAAAGAATAAGCCTGGTATTGAAGAAAAGGAACACACCCATCAAGACGGTGATTTGAATGATATCATTTCAGAAGGCTTTCCTTTTATGAGAAGCTTACCTAGTGCTTTAGGTAATGTAAAGGTTCCAACTACGATAACTGTTGCTCCTAAATCACCATTAAAACAAGTAAGTTTTATGAGTAGTGAAGGTGAAAGCCGGCGTCTTTTTGATATTGCTGCTGGTGAGATTTCAGAAACGTCGACTGATGCTATAACTGGTTCTCAGCTCTATTCGATAAACAACCAGATTGCTACTTATTTCGGTGGTGGTTCTGGATATAAAGGTGGAAATTGGAGTGCTCCGACTTTCACAGTTAAAGCCTTTGATAAGAATGGTAAGGAAACTGAGAAAAAATATACTAATGTTGCGGATGCATTGGCAGGCGTTAATAGTGCTTTCACCGTTTTGAATAATCAGATTGTTGATATGAAGAATGGCCTTGGTATTGGTGAAACAGAGGGTAAACCACAAAATGGTGATCCTTCGGATGTTATTTCAAAAGGCTTTCCTTTTATGAGAAGCGCACGTTTTCTAAGAAGCTTACCTCTTGCCATAGATGAGGAAGAAAGCGCCATAGATGAGGCGGATAATTCAACCACGGTAACTGTTGCTCCTAGTGAAATTTTAGAAAAGTCAACTTATGAGGTGACTGACAATCAGTTTTCACAGATGAGTAACAGGGTAACAGGCGTTGAAAAAAAGGTAGACAGCGTTACAGACAGGGTAACAGAAGTTGAAAACAAGGTGAATGTTGCGGTTAGCTATGATACCGATGATAGCGGAAAGAAAATCAGTAGCATCACTCTAAAAGGTGTCGATGACAGTGAGCCTGTTTTGATTACTAATATTAAAGATGGAAAAATTGAACATGGCTCTAAGGACGCAGTGAATGGTGGTCAGTTATACGATCATACCGCGGAGCAGATGAAGATTACTCTTGAAAGTGCGAAAAAGTATACGGACGATCAAGTCAATAATGGTGTTAACGAGGCAAAATCCTATACCGATATGAAGTTTGACGCACTAAGTTATGATATTACGAATGTGCGCAAAGAGGCAAGGCAAGCAGCAGCGATTGGTTTGGCAGTCTCTAACTTACGTTACTTCGATGACCCAGGATCTGTGAGTGTTTCATTTGGTGGCGGTTTTTGGCGTGGACAATCTGCCTTTGCGATTGGTGCAGGTTATACATCTGAAGATGGCAAGATTCGTTCTAATCTATCAGCAACCAGTGCTGGCGGTCAGTGGGGTGTAGGTGGTGGAATAACTCTGAAATTAAAATAACACCAGAGAATATGAAAAACTACAATTTAAGCGAAGTTTCGCCCTTGTCTTCTTAGACAGGGGCGAAATTTTATATTATAGAGAAGTAATATTTTACAGAGAAGGCCATAGAGTAGTATATTTATAAATTCTTATAATAATTAAATTCTTATACCAATGTATTTTATAGTAATAATCTTAGTGAGATTGATTTTAGTAAGAAGTAAAGCACTTTAACAAAAATTTTACAAATACAGAGTAGTACTCTCAGTGCGTAATTGCGCAGTATTTTAAAACTGTACGTTCTATAATTTCATTGATAGAAAATATCCATTGGGGGATACGTTTAAAAATTTAAAAATCCTATTTTATTATTTTATTTATTTGCTCTGTACATAGCAGTAGCAATCATGAGGCACGCAACAGCAGCAATTATTAGTAAGACTCATTTTGATCAAAATGGGACACTTAAATAAAACTATGAAACAGAATCTCTAGACAAGTCTATAGTGCATGGAATCTATAAGTTTTAAAGTTATAAGGATATTTCACAGTTATATAAATCGGAAAGACTCATTCTGTAAAAATAATTAAATTCATTTTCTTCTTGCTATTTCACTCAATAGTCTATAACATCACAAAATATTCTTTAGTAAGACTCATTTTGGCAAAAACAGAAAAATGCTCGCAAGGGGGGGCAGTTGATTATGAACAACACACACAATCATCCTCATTTTACTCCAAAGCTCAAGAGTATGCCGCTTATCCCCGCGATAAAAGCGTAATGATTTCACAACAAGTACTCTAAATCATTCAGCCGACAACTTAAACTTTTCCCCTAATAATACCTTACAGCTTCTTAATCATATAAAATGAACTCTTTTACTTTTAAAACTATAAACCGCAGACCTAACAATAGGGTGCAAGTATGTCTTCTTCATACCTGTTTTTCACCCTCATCCAGGAGTTTTGTTGCAAAAAAAGCACCCTTCTTAAAGGCGGAAAAAATAAAAAACCCATTAACCACATCGTTTATCAAGATTGATTGCAACCTTGCTAGACTTCTAATTACTTCTGTTCGCCTCTGCGGCAAACTCAAACTTTATAAAGAACAAAAAAATCACGTCGTTAATCACTTCTAACACTGAAATATGACTTTTTAATGTTCTAAATATGTCTTTCCTATTTGGAGAATTTGTTATGAAAAAATTATATACCACACCAAAAGCGCTAGTGGTGAATGATTGTAGAGATTCTTGCTCGTTTTATCGACGGCTTTTTATTAAAGCGCTTTCATTGGCTTCAGTGATTATATTTTTATCAAATGTTTCTCCTGTTGCTGCTGCTACTCAGATTTTAAATAACATATCAAACGACTTTAGTGGTGGTACAAATGCGCTTAAAGGTATACCGCCAGCCTATGTAGTTGGCAGTAAATTGTATAGAGATAGTGGCTCTGCATTTGTGGAGGGGGAGTATGCCCCCAAGAACTTAAGTCTTAATATTAAGTTTCAGACTAAAGCTGCTTTTGATACTGCATTTTCAGGTACGGAAGGTTATAAGAATGTAGAAGGTTATAAAAGTGTTGCGGATGCATTTTCTGGCACTAATAGTGATTTGGCAGGTTTAAATCATCAGATTGTTGAGATAAAGGAACCCCATGCTATTGGGGGAAAACAAGATAATCCATCTCACGGTGATGATCTGCATGAAAATACAGACAACTTTTCTCTTATAAGAAGCTTATCTCGTGAATTAGTCCGAGCGGACGATGAAAAGATAATAACTATTGCTGGTACCTCACCATTAACTCAAATAACTATTCGGAATAGTAAAGGTGAGACACGGCGTCTTTTGGATGTTTCTCCTGGTGAGCTCTCAAAAACGTCAACCGATGCCGTTAATGGTTCCCAGCTTTATACGTTAGGCACTGGGGTTGCAAAATCTTTAGGTGGTAATGCTAGTTATGCGGATGGAACTTGGAGTGTACCTACATTCACGGTTAAGAGCGTGAAAGAAGATGGCAAAACAGAAGATAAAGAGTATCATGATGTAGCAACAGCGTTTGCTGGTGTAGGAACTTCTTTCGTAAATATGAATAATTCTATCACGAATATTAAGAATGAACTTAGCAAAGATATTGCTGAAGCAAAGAGTGATTCCTTGCATTGGAGCGATACTGCACATGCTTTTGTAGCGACGCATGGAGAGAAAGATAGCAAAAGTAATAGCAAGCTTACATTTCTTTTAGATGGTTCGATTAATGCTGGTTCCACGGATGCCGTAACGGGTAATCAGCTTCATGCACTAGGGAGCGGTGTTGCGAAGTCTTTAGGTGGTAATGCTAAGTATGAGAATGGCACGTGGAATGCTCCTACATTCAAGGTTAAGCGATTTAATTCTGATGGTGATGTTACTGA
>NZ_JBHIQF010000045.1:0-22951 GCF_042196445.1 Bartonella sp. AP11XZML | reverse complement strand
TTGAATATGCTGGAGATACAATGCCTTTTTGCTAATTATGTTCCAAAAGGGATATAGAGCAGCTAAAAAGGAATAGGAAAATACTTTAAACAAATGTTTGTTATGAGAAGTAAAATGTGGCTATACAATCCAAAAGACCTCACTTATGTCTGAAAAAAAGCGGGCTATCCGTATACTATTATCATATTATCATCGAATTTCTCATGAGAGAGAATAATTTAAAAAAACTGGATACTATCGTTTATTGGTTTCTAGCTTATAAAGTAGGGGGTATATCTGCTTATTTTTATAAAAGTGTTACTGTTTTTATGGGAAGAATATTTATAAAATGAGATTAGAAGGCGCATTTGAAGATAAAAATAAATATCAGTAATGTTCAATTCATAGTGTTATAAAAGATCATGGATTAAGTTAAATAAAAAGCTTATTGAATTGTTATGACATCATATTTGTTAATATGTTACACGATAATTTTTTGATATTTATCTTAGATGAAGAGTTTTATGAAATGAGTAAGATATATTTGGTTGTGAGTTGGTTTGCAGAGAAAGCATTATATTTTATGGTATAGGGGATAGATCAAGATTTTTTACACAATTATTTGTGTTGATAGGGGCTTCAAGCTATTGTTGTGTTATGCGCCGTGTTTATACCATAGTGACTTTGGGGTAGAGACGTTAGAGATTGTTTTTCTGCTTTGCGTTTTGTCGATCAACTTTGATGGATATTGTATAGAAAGTGGGACTGTTGCCGTGGAGAGAGATTATGCTTTTGCTTATAATATCAATGAAAAAAGCAGCGGAAGATTACGGCAAAGTATTTGTATAGGAGAGCTTAGTTAGGGAATAACTTTTTAGCTCGTGAAGTTTGTAAAATAAAATGCTTTCTATAAGAAAAATAATATTTTTATAAAGTAAAATAATAACACTTTTAATAATTATTATTTGCATATATAAGCATAAAATATAATTATATTTAATTAAATACTATTTAATAACTACCTAAAAAGTGTGATTTTCTTTATGACTCATAAATATACATTACCATTCATTATACTTATCGTATGTTTATCGACGGGAGGATTGATTTCTACCGATATTTTTTTACCAGCACTGGGCGATATGCGTCAATATTATCAAGTGACACAATCTCAAATTCAAAGTGCAGTGGCGGTTTTTTTGTTGGCATTGGCACTTGGACAGCTCATTTATGGGCCGCTGAGTGATAATTTTGGGCGTAAAAAAACACTTCTATTGGGCTTATTCTTGTGGTTATTTACGACACTTGGTGTGATTTATACGGTTCATATTCACGCTTTTCTTGTGTTACGTTTTTTGCAAGGTCTTGGTGCTTGTGCGGGACTTGTCTTAAGTCGTGCAATTATCAATGATTTGTTGGATAAAAAAGCGGCTGGAAAACTTTATTTGATTGTTTTCCCTTTTATTGGAATGTCGCCAGCGCTTGCACCTTTCATTGGTGGACTTTTGATACAAGCTTTTCATTGGCAGGCAACTTTTATCTTTTTAAGCTTTTTTATATTTTTGACCATTTTGCTATGTTGTTTTGTGCTAAGCGAAACTCTACCCCCTCAAAAACGGCAGCATTTTTCTCCTGTAGGATTGATGCAGGCATATTTAGGCGTTTTCAGAAATAAACAATTTATTTTTTATGCACTTATTCCGTGTTTTTCTTACGCTGCCTATTTTGCTTATATTGTGGAGTCGCCTTTTTTACTCACGACTTTGGGGTTATCGCCGATACACATTAGTTATAGCTATATTGGTGTCTCGTTTCCCTATATTTTGGGAAATCTTTTGGCGCGATGGTTTTTTGAACGCGAGTCTATGGAAAAAACTGTGGGCAGAGGGTACATTATTTTTGTGATAGGCGGTGTGCTGTTTGCTTTGCAAATGTATCTAAGCCCATGGCCCCTTGTGACAAGTTTTATGGCTATTGCTGTTCTTACTTTTGGCAATGGTTTTTTATTGCCGTTAGGAACAGCGTTGGCTATTTCATCGCATCCGAAAGCTGCGGGAGCGGCTTCTGGTGTTATGGGCTCTTTGCAATTAGGAAGTGCGGCACTCAGTGCAGCGGTTATCGGAAAAATCTCTGGTCATAGCCCACGGGCTATGGCAGCTTTATTAGCTGTGTGTTGTATGATTGGTTTTATCATTTATATTCAAAAAGCGCGTCATTTTATGACTTCAGAAATAAGCTGAGTAAATGATAAAAAGAAAGCATTATGCGGAAATGCTTTTGATGTTTTACACAAATGGGGCACCTGTACATTAGATGAATTTTTTTTATTAAGTTGCTGGATTGAGTGGGTTTAAAATTTGTTACAAGCTTAGTTTGAGTTTAACAAATCGATTATTATGGGGGGAGAATATGAGCCTAGAGTTTCAACATATTTTCATTATATTGGGTGGGAAAATTTCTGGCTCTAATGCATGTTTAAAAATAAGGGGAGGAATTGATCAATGAGCCTTCCTATTATTATTCTTTCTCCTGTAATGCCAATTTGGGATGGTGGTGTTTTTTGTTCTCCATTGACAAAGCTATGCTTATCAAAAGGATTCCCTGTCACTCTGCTGGATACGCTTTCTCTTTTTCCTAAGAGTTCTCATGTTCTCAATCATTCTGCTGTAGACATTTTATCTTTTATAGAAGAAAAACTTAAAAGCTATTTTAAAGAGCCCGCAGTGCTTATGGGATTTTCTATGGCTGGAACATTGGTACAAATATTGGCAGTACAGCTTCCCAATGTTCAAGCTGTGCTTGCTGTGAATGCACCTGGCTATCCAGATAAGGTTTTGCAACGGCGCCTTGGAGATATTCTTGCCTCCTTAGAAAATAATAATTTATCAGAGGCTTTGGAAATACTCAATGGTTTTATGCATCCTTCTGGCATTATGAAAAAAAGAGCCTTATTGGAGATTCCTGATAAACAAAAAAGCGTGGCAATTGAACGCATGACAAGAGGGTTTAAACTCTTATTAGAAATAGATGCTAGAGATGAAATAGTTAAGTATAAGGGGAAGTTTTTAGCTTTAGTGGGAGAAAAGTCGCAACTTGCAACGGTAGATAATCAGACAAAAAGTCATAATCTGAACCATGAATATAAGATTATCTCTGGTGCTGGTACGCGTTTGTGGGAGGATAATCCTACTATGACGGATGCAGTCATTGATGAGTGGATGGAGGGACTATGAAAAAGAAAGTTCTTGTATTACCTGGTGATGGGATAGGACCAGAGGTTTGTGATGCTGCGCTGATGGTTTTAGAGCAATTCCAATTGCCGATTGAATTGACTTATGGTGATATTGGTTTTGAATGTTGGAAACAGGAAGGAGATCCTATCCCTCAAGCGACTTGGCAAAAAATTACTCAGAGTGATGCTATTTTACTTGGTGCTGTGACCAGTAAAGGAAAAGAAGCGGCTTTAAAAGAACTTGCTCCGCATTTAAAAGAGAAAAAACTTGCCTATGTTTCTCCCGTACTTCAACTTCGCCAAAAGTTAGGTTTGTTTGCGAATATACGTCCTGTAAGATACATCTTTGGTCCCCAACGTCCTTTTCATTTTTGTGTTATCAGAGAAAATAGTGAAGGCCTTTATGCTGGATTAGATTTTCGGGGTATTTCTCCTGAAACAGCCGTTTGGCTAAAACATCCAAATTTGACAAAATATGGGCTTGAGGAAGCTGCGTGGACAGTCCGTTTGCAGACACGCTTTGGTTTAGAGCGGTTATTTGAATACGCTTTTTCTTATGCAAGGAAATATAGCTTTAGGCGAGTTACTTTTGCTGATAAGCCCAATGTTATGCGAGAAAGTGGACAGTTTGCTCAGGAAATTTTTGAGAAGATTGCGCAAAACTATCCGGAAATTGAAGCAGATATTCATAATGTTGATGCGGTTGCTTTGTGGATTGCAACCAAGCCAGAGCGGTTTGGTGTGATTGTTGCTGAAAACATGTTTGGCAATATTCTCTCTGATCTTGGCTCTGGGATAATGGGGGGATTGGGGCTTGCACCTCATGTGAATGTGGGGAGCGAGATTGCTTATTTTGAACCTGTTCATGGAAGCGCACCACGTATTGTTGGACAAAATAAAGCCAATCCTTCTGCGATGCTTTATACCACGGCTTTACTCTTAGAGCATTTAGGCTTTAAAGATGCAGCAAAACAATTATCTGAGAGTGTTGATCAGGTTATTCGTGCTGGAAAAACCGTTACCTATGATCTTGGAGGTATAGCCTCTACCCGTCAAATGGCTGAAGCTGTTCGCAATTCTCTTGTGAATCCTATCTTTGTTTGTCGTGCGGCGATCATTACCGTTGGTGATGAACTCCTTTCAGGACAATACTTGAATACGAATTTACAAGATTTAAGCCAAAGCTTGAACAAGAGAAATATTCAAGTCACACGTCATTTTGTTTGTGCTGATCAATTACAGCAAATCAGTGAGACTGTTGTTTCTTGTCTTGGACAAGAAGATCTTATCATTATCAGTGGGGGATTGGGACCAACATCAGATGATAAAACACGCGATGGAGTTGCTCAAGCTGTAAAGCAGCCTTTGGTACATCATGAAGATGTTTGGCAAACAATAAAAGGTCAATTACAACGATTAGGGATTACGGCGGATAAGAGTAATGCACGTCAAGCATTGTTTCCTGAGACAGCAACTGTGCTTGATAATCCTACAGGCACAGCACCAGGGTTTTATCTCTCTTGCGATGGAAGTACGCTTGTTGTTTTGCCTGGTCCACCATCACAGGCTCTTGCGCTTTTAGAGAATTATTTAGAACACAACGAGAAGAAATATTTTTTTGTATCGCGTGCGGAGTATGCATGGACTTTGATTGGAATTGATGAAAGTACCATTGCGCAGTGGGTTGATGATCATCTTGAAAATGAACCCTTTGAACGGCATTTTTTATGGAAGAGCCCCTATGTTTTGGTGCAACTGGTTGCTCAATCAGAAGCGCCCTTGGAACAACATTTCGTGGAAGAATTTGAAAATCATTTTCACTCCCATTTGGTTGGGGCAGAAGTTACTACTGCTTGTAAACAATTAGCAATGCACGTTGAGGTTCATTGGTCTGCCAATGATCCGCGGCTTTTAGAATATTTTCAGCCCATAGAAAAAGGTAAACAAGATATTCCACTGCTTGAGGTTGAAGTGAGCCTAGAGCCTTCTTTGGAGACATTAGAAAATCAAGCAGAAAGCCTTGGACATGCTACCATAACTATACGGATGAAAGGTTATGGTGAGGATTATATTACTTTTCCCTATACGCGACCACTTTTAGGTGTCGTCTTACAAGAATATGCAGCTTGGGCTGTCTTAAAAAGATATTTGAAAACGGAGAAGAAAAAATGAACCTCTATGGGGATGTAAAATATTGCCTAAATTATTGAACGTTCTATTATAGGAAGTATTTTGATCCTTTTCTTCAGTGGTTTTTGTCTATAGGGTAATTTTTCTTTTGATGTGTCATTAAATGACTTTGATTGATTCAAGATTAAGAAAAACTTTACGATATTAGGCTCGCTATATTCAATATTTATAATGATTAATTATGATTATAAATCAAGATGTTATCTTTCATGGAGCTGATGACAAGGAATCCAGAGACTTCGTGTGCCGCAAGCGTTGTAGATAATTGAGATTCTTTGTAAATCAAAAAGCGATGGTGTGAAAAGACAAGAAGTCGTGTCATTTACAGGAAAGCTTTGCAAATTTTATTGAACAATATGTCCGTGAAGAGTTTATTGCGAACATGTGCCGTTCTGTTATCTGATAATAAATTGCTGTAAAGAGCTCATAAAATTTTTCCTTTAAGTTTTTGTGTGATTGCATGATCGTTGGGTGTTCACTTACGAGGGGCGATATTTTTCAATTTGATAACAGGAAGAACTATTTTTTCTGTAAGATGTGAAGATTTAAGGAGTGATCTTTTTACGCTTTTGTTTTCTTTTTGATTGGTAATTTGTAGGAATTTTTTTGGGGAAAATATTTAATGTGGTTAAAAACATTTTATGCGTGTGTGGGAGAAAAATAAAAATGTGGTCTTAATTGTTGATAAGAGTGTCAATATTTTTGATGAACAAATTTTAGTCGTAATTCTTAGTACCTAGATGGGAAGTTTATTGCATTTTTTAACAGTTCGTATTCTATCTGTTGTGATGCGCAGTGGTTTTTTAAGCAAAAAAGAAAGGGCTTTTATGTATCAGATTGATTACAACAGTTATCGTTCTGTCAAGAGTTTTAGTCGTCGCGTTCATTTTCTCGTTATGCATTATACGGCTATTGATTTTAAAGCCTCGATTATGGCGCTTACAGGAGAAAAGGTTAGTGCACACTATCTTGTTCCTGATCCTTCAGAGCAGACATATCGTGAGGCAGGCTTTAAGGATATGCGTATTTTTAATCTGGTTGATGAAAATGAGCGTGCATGGCATGCGGGTGTGAGTTCATGGGCTGGGCATAGTCATCTCAATGATGCATCTATCGGGATTGAAATCGTTAATTTAGCGACTTATCATGATGGGAGGGGTATGTTTCCTCCTTATAATCCAATACAAATTGATGCTGTTAAGGAACTTGCCTTGAATATTCTTCAACGGTATCCCGATATTATGCCAACTGATGTGGTGGGACATAGTGATATTGCCATTGGAAGAAAAAGTGATCCAGGAGCAGCTTTTCCATGGAGAGAACTTTATAGCGCAGGTATAGGAGCATGGTATGATGATGAACTAAAAAGTCATTATCAAGAGCAATTCTCTAAGAATTTGCCACCCAAAGAAGATGTTTTGGCGAAGCTAAAATGTTATGGATATGACATTTCTGCTGCGTGTACCCAAACAGGATACAAAGATTTGATCCGAGCATTTCAACTTCATTTTCGTCAAGAAAATTATGATGGGATTCTAGATGTTGAAACAGCAGCAATTCTTTATGCATTGGTTGATAAGTATTTTCCGTGAATTCAATGCGTTTTAATTGAAAATATGGCTTATGATTACGTGTAAGCCTTTTTATTATCAGGAAAGGCTGCTTTTTGCCAATTGGCTTTATGTAAAAAGGGCATTAATCGTGTAAAAAATCCTCTATACGGTATAAGGCGTTTTATGGAAACATAACTCTGAAAGCTCTATGATTTGCAGAGATTAAATTTTATTGTTTCTTTGTCTTATATTTTTCTTCCTTTAAAAACGCATAAAGCCAAGATGTTGCGTATATGATGACATGTGCCTTACGCAGGATGAAACGCCTCAAATAAAATGGACTTGTATTGTATATTTCATGCTTGTTTTAAAGAAATGTCTTTTAGTGTGTATCACAACATATATTTTACAGCGACGTTCATAGAAAATATAATCTAAAATCCTCTATGAAGTGTATCCTCATTTTGATGCTTAATAAAAGTACCTAGCACTATCGTACACTTTGTTAGATCTCAATGTTACTACAACCCTTGGAACTTAAAACGATACATAAAAGGGTTTTCTTTACTCGTTTTTATTCACACGGCTCTCTCCACTCGTCGTGTACAAGTGAATGGTTTTGGTTGATTGAAACATGCAAAATTATAAATTGATCATTATAAATCAAAGTGATGCAGATTCAAGAAAATAGGGGCATTTACAGATTGCTACTGATAGGGGGCTATTCTTTAGAAGGGGAAGAGGTCAATTCATTTTTTTGAAGATATATCTTTTTTCTCTTTTATTGCTTTAGGGGATGTTTGCATCGTTTTGACAACATGTTTCTTGATGATTAAGTTTTTTAATGAAGCAGTGTTATAAAACATTGTGTTTTAGAGTGTTGATAGAAGACACATTCAGGCATATCAAAAACACAATGATGTCTTGTTTTTTCAATATTTTATCTGTTCAGTATAGAATTGACCAGAGAAGTTCATGACCTAAATTGCAAAGGTTAGGTATAAATTACCAAGAAAAATCAATTTAGGCATAAAGCAATGGGGGTTATTCATGCTTTAAAGGGCAAGGAAGAGATTGTGTTTGAAGTGATGTGTAAAAGCCCGTGTGAGGTGCTCTTATCAAGCATATCAGGTTAATCTTAAGAGTAGTTTTATGAAACTAAGTCGGTTTTTTCCGAGAGACAAGACAATACGTATCAGGAAAAGATATTCATGATATTTGATTTCAAAAATAAAAACTGGCAAACCATGTTGCCAGTTTTTAAAAGCTGTAGCTTAAATAGGATTAGAATGAACGCTGTAAACGGATCATACCTTGAAAAGCACTTTTCTTATTGAATAAATGTTTTTCATCATTATTTTTATCCGTCACAACGCGATCATCGTTCCAAGAAACATAGGTTAATTCAGGTGTAATCACAAATCCTGGAACCAGCGTGTATGTAATATTTACAGAAGTTGCAAAGGTTTTTACAGCACTATAAGAAACTTGAGCATTCAAATTTGCTTTTGGAGTAAGCTTGTAAGTGGCACCCGCCCAAGCAGCCCATTTACCACCCCAGTTTGCATAAATTGTTGTGCTTTTTCGTGATAATTCATTTTTTGTATTTACTGTGTAGTAATCAAGTCCATTTTTATAGCCAGCCATTACCCATAGATTGAAACGATCGTTAACATTGAAATCTGCACGTACTTTTCCAGCCCACTTTTTGTAGTAAGCATCATATGCTGCAACTGCTGAAAAACCACCCCATTTTTGCATGAACTTTATACCCAAAACCACATTCGGGGTGTAATTTTTAATTGCTTTACTTGGAAGAGTGCCCTCAGTGATAGAAACAAGCTTATCATCTTTATCAATGTAGTATCCTGTTATTCCTGTAAGAGAATCTGCATTATTGCCTAATTCAGCGCCGATAATAGCAGAAAAGCCGGAATCACCACTAAAGGTGTAGGAAATAAAATTGGTGCGTGTTGTGCCGGCAGGCGCTATGCTGTCATCATTGAGAACATTTCCATAATCACCAGTCCAGCTGTTGAAAATTGTGTCATCAAGACCTACGCGAAAACCACCCAGTTCAATGTAAGCCGCGGCAAGCTTTGCAGCAGCGTTGTCTCTACCATCACCCCAGTTTGAATAAATTCTTGCATATGAACGAAGTGTTCCCATTTCTGTTTCAGAAGCTGCTTGAAAAACAAGGGTGAGCCGTGATGCTGCGCCATAGGTTTTTCTTTTGTCTCTTAGTTCAGTTTCGGTTGTTGCATCGATATTATCACCGCCTATAAAATCAGTACGAACATTTCCTGATAAACGCATGCAGGTTTCTGTTCCAGGGATATAAAAATATCCTTTTCCATAGGCATCACAAACGCGAATATATTCTACAGGTTCGGGTTCGGCGATAACTGTTGAAGCAGCATGTGCTCCAGAAATTGCTAAAAAAGCTGCTGTAGAGCTTAAAAAGAGGGATTTAATATTCATATGGGATCTCCGAGGTCCGGTTAAATTTCTTCTAAAGAGTACCATTTGCCTAACGCATTAAGGACAAAGACATAAGTAAAATACGCAGCACTTGTTATCTTAGCTATAACTAATCTTTTTAGAGTTTCAAATATGAAATTACCTTTTTGTAATATATACATGTACTATTCGAGATGCTGTGGTAAAAAAGACACAATTTTTGTTTTATTAACTTTTGCTCCTTATGGGATCAATAAAGGAAAAAAATTTCAGATATTTGGGAAAAAAATCGAAAATGTCTTGAACTTTCTGTTGATACCATTTATGCCTCTCTGTTGGAGAGGTGGCCGAGTGGTCGAAGGCGCTCCCCTGCTAAGGGAGTAGGGCTCAAAAGGCTCTCGAGAGTTCGAATCTCTTCCTCTCCGCCATCTATTGTTATAAAAGCAGTTGACTGTGTATCGGAATTCTGTTTATCCCGTTGGGATTATACCTCTCATATAAAAAGCATGTTCTAAACACAAATATACTTGTGTTGCTGATTTATGCACTTGTTTTAAAGAGATATCTTTGCAATGTGTATAAGCCCATTTTGCGACGCCACCTCGTAAATGGTATAAAACACAAAAGTTTCTGTGAGGCGTATAAAGCCACACTATTTGTATACTTATGAAGATGCAAAGAGGCATATTATATATCTGCTTATATATCTGCCTTCCTGTTGTTATAGATTTTGACTATGAGAGTTCATAAAAGGCATTTTTCCTTTCTAAATCGTTTTTATTTATACGGCTTTCTCCACTTATGATGTGCAAGCAAATGATTTTGATTGTTTCAACCATAAAGCAGATTTGAAAAGAAAGAATCTTACAATATTCGCGTTTGGTATATTATCATTATAAATCAACGTGTTGCTTTATATTGGCATTGTATATTGAAAGTTGGATGTGGCAATGCTCTCAAAAAAGTTATAGATTTCTTTTAGAAGAAAACATTGTGGGTGATAATTTTAAAATTTTCCTCTCATAGAGACTTTTGAGAGTGTTTCATCCATCTCATGACAACCAAACCACATATGAAAAAAGTAATGGTCGGTAATATTAGGTAGTAAGATGGAGAAACTTTTGCAGGAAGAAAAGAAATAATACTCAATACTGTAATTGAAAATATTCTTCCGCTAAAAGAGACAGCACCAACAACACCGGAAATATGCTGCGTTTGTTTTTGATTAAGTTCTGAGAAAAATAAGCTTTTTGCACCGATCGGTACAGTGCAAATAAATCCATGGATTAAAGAGAAGGCGATGACTGATGCAGCAGTTTGATGGCTATGAACTGAAAAATAGAGCGCTATGCACATCAGTGCAGAAAAGAAGGAAAAATATTTTATAGAATTCTTATATTTTTTATCAAGAACATGATACTTAGACATCAGTAAATTTGAAAAATATTGTGCTGAAAAGGCTCCAATATGGCAGCACATCAAGACGAGCATTTGTGAACTGTTGAGGTGATGAATTTTTCCCCCTAAAAGTATTATTGGTTGCCAGAAATGATAAATAATCTGAATACCAGCGCTAAAAAGGCACATGAGGAAAATAAACCATGCTCCTCCTACTGTATTTTGAAATATCCAGAGCGTTTCCTTGGCATTGTGCAAGATTGTTTTTGTTTTGGACGTTTCAATTGTCGTTTTCTTTTCTTCAGGAACAATAAGGAATATCAAAAAAATAAATCCCATCATGAGGCATGAGATGATATATCCCATAAAATATCGTCCAGAGTAGTAGATCGTTCCAATTCCTATAATTCCACTGAGAATACTTCCGAAAGAGTTAACCTGGTGGTAGAGATGTGCATAATGCGAAAAGTGATCCTGTTTATCGCCTAGAGAATGGTAAATCCATCCGTCAATGGCGCTGACAATGATGCAAATGCCTGCTGCATAGAGAATTTGCGCAATAATAAGTGCTGTCATATTGGGAGCTTGAAGGCATAGAAGATAAAATACTCCTGTCATAAAGACCCCAGCCATAACGGAATATTTACGCCGATATCTGTCAGATAAAACAGCGCAGGGAAAATCAAGCAGCAGGATGGTGGTGGAAAAGACAACCTGAAGCAGAGCTAATTGCGCCAGACTAACTCCCATGGACATTAAAAAAATAGCATGGTAAACACCAATGAGCATGCGGACAGCATTATAGGAGCCATAGGTGAGAGCAAGGGTGCATGCTCTGTTCATTGTGTTGTTCCACAAACCTTACAGTGAGGATTTTTCTTTAGAGAACGCTCTTCTGTGAAAAGTTGGCTGCTCCATATCCCCACACGGCGATCAGTGGAAAGAAGGTTTCCATAACCATCCCAAAATTTAAAAGGTCCCTTAGTCCATATGGGACTTCAAAGCGTATTAATGAGAGCAAATGATGCAATTTTAAAGTGATTATGAGGAGCAACATAAATCTCATAAATGAGATTGTCATCTTTTGAGGGGAGTTGCTTGTGGGGCTGTTGCTTTCATAGCAATCATTTTGTCTAGATCTGTAAAATGATCCTAGGACGGCAAGATCATTGACATAATTAGAACTTATAGAGGCTTGTTTATTTTTTATACACCATTTACTGATCCATTCTCTTTGCTGATCAGCTGAAATAGCACAAATGATCCATAAATCGGTTTTTGGTAATTTTTTGATATCTTTTTTTATAGTCATCAACATTTGTAATCCCCCCCTTTCTTTCTGACTGTTTCTCCGTATCACTTTACGTCTAAAAAAGTTTTTTTCAGAATTCATCTTTACTTTATTTATTAAAAATTTATTAAAAAGATTGTCTCGCAAGGTGCTTTTTAATCACGTCATTACGATTAAGAATTAAATTTCTGATATAAGAGGAAGGGTGCATGATACATTGTGACTAAATACATAAATCCCTCCGTATCCTGAAATGACGATTTCCTTTTGCAAAACAGTATCTTGAATGGAAGCTCGATAACCGTTACGTTGATTATGGAAATGATACCCTAAAAGAGTGCTTATGAGTGCTTGAAGATATTCTTTAGATATTACAGATAGGACAAGAAAATAGTTTTAAAAAATCAAACGTGGGATAAAAGCTTTCATCTTATGATGGGTAATGGTGAATTTTAAACTTCATCTACTGTTTTTTTGAGCTACTGTGCTGTAAGAAAGATCAAACTCCCCCAATTCATGTCTCTAATTTAGATCATTGATCATAAAACATTATATACTGTATTTTCAAATTATAACTTTGCTCATTGCTTGTCTTCATTGATTAAATCAACATTTCTCTAAAAATGCTGCTTGAGAAAAATGCATCCTATCAGTTTAATATTCTATGATCTTTTAATTAATTTAAAGAAGATAACATAAAATATACGATAAAAAATGAATAAATTCAATTTTTGTAAAAAACACAAACTTTTTTACTGCTGCTGATAAAAAACAAAGCTATATTAAAAGTAGTCTTTATACTCTTTAATACCATTGATTTTTGGTTGTTATCGGATGAAGGCTCCTTTGTTTTGGAAAGAGCGGAGCAGAATTTAAGAGCAGAATGGGCTCGTGCGCAAAATCTTGTCCTTGATCTCTCTTTAAGTTGGATACTAAGCCGCTTGATGGTTGAGGGTGTTCACCATGTGAATATAACGCAACCTTGTGAGGGTATTTTAGTCATACCTGATGAAGCAGAGCTTTAGGGGATATTGTCTTGTTTGAACGGGGGCGTGCTTATTGATTTCCTCGTTGTTATTGCTGCTTAATTTCAGCCATTATTTTTCTGAAAAAGAAGCTTTGTAGGGAGAAGATCATACATGGAGCAGAGTGTAAAACGATGAAATGCATATAACTGATCCAGTAATGTTGACAATAATCGCTCAATATGTTGCTCTGGTTGTTCAAACAAATGGCTAGATTGGCTTTTATTCTCTGAGATAAGTGTTACTCTCGATGAGATAGAACGCGGATGAGGGAGCTATCAGTTAAGGGATTAAGAGTAATGGGGGGAAAAAATAATCGTCAAGATTTGAGTTATTTCAAAATCGCTGTATTCGGTATGATTATTATGATTTTGGGGATGGGAATTGGGCGATTTTTCTATACGCCGGTATTTCCAGTTATGTTGGATGAAGGATTGTTTACCTTTAAGCAACTTTCTTATATAGCTAGCGCTAATTATGGCGGTTATTTAGTTGGGAGTATGTTTTTTTCGTTTTGCAGAGTTGGGAATATATCCCGTGCTCCTTACATGCTATTTGGTGCAGCTATAGTGACGAGTGCACTTATTTTTGCCATGGCGTTAACAACAAACTTTTACTTGGTTTTCTTTATCCGCTTTGCTGCCGGTATCGCGAGTGCGGCAATGATGATTTTTGGTTCTATGACGGTTATGCAGTATAGTCACAAGTTGTGGGTTATTGCTTCGCTTTATGCAGGTGTGGGAGTTGGTATTCTACTGGGTAATGAGTATGTTATTATTGGTTTGAGTAAATCGCTGAACGCGAAAAATATTTGGTTTGGAGCTGGTTTTATATCTGTTGTATTGTTGCTCTTGTTGTTTATTTTATTTCCATGTCGTGTTGATGCGTCTCAATTTGCTATTAATGAGTCATTGGCACACGAAAATATCGTTTGGTGGGAACTCGCTCTGATTTATGGGCTTGCTGGGTTTGGTTATATTATTGTCGCGACATATCTTCCTCTGATGGCGAAAACATTTAATTTCCCACTACTTGCTAACCACTTATGGTCGTTTGTCGGATAGCCATTGTTCCTAGTTGTTTCATTTGGTTATGGGGAGCCCATCGGTGGGGGGTATTACGTTGTCTGATGCTCAATTTGCTTATCCAAGGAGGATGCGTATTACTGACATTATTCAGTCAGTCTCTTGTACTGATCGTTCTCAGTTGTATAGGGTTTGGATTTACTTTTATGGGGACGACTTCTTTAGTTATGCCGTTAGCTAAGCGTTTATATGCGCCGTATGGTATAAATCTGCTAGGCTTGGCTACCTTAACTTACGGTTTTGGCCAAATATTAGGACCTCTCTTGACGAGTTTTTTACAGTCTGGTTCATATGCCATTGCGCTTTCCGTTATCTGTGGTGCTGTAGCGCTTTTTGCCGCTGCTGGAATCTGTCAATATTGTCTTTGTAAAAAGGTCGTTGATGTTTCATAAATCCGCAATATTCACTAAAAAGTCGAGAGAATTTATTCCATTCTTTTTGAAACATTTTGTGAAAGTCAAATTATTCTAATAGGAGAGATTACAGAATGCTTCACTCTACAGTCGCTATTTTGGGCGTTGGTCCTCGTGGGATCAGTATTCTCGAACGCTTGCTCACACTTTATTCCCATTATCCATTTTCTGGAAACATTATTGATTAATCCCAATGAGATGGGAACTGGTTCCCATAGTGTGCATTAGCCAGATCATTTATTGGTTAACACTGTCGCTTGCCAGATTACTTTATTTGGTGATGATACAGTTAAGGGGGTAGGGCCTATTCGTAAGGGGCCGAATTTTTATCAATGGGCTAGTCAACAAGGTTATCGTAATATTAACGGTGTTTGTTCTCGTACAGAGCATGATGTTGGGAGAGAAATCAAAGAAAATGATTATTTATCACGTCGTTTGTTAGGGGAATACCTGTCTTGGTCTTACCAAGAGCTCACGCAAGATTTACCTTCCGGTATTCGTATTAAGGAGATCCGACAAAAAGTCATCAATCTCCATATCCACCAAGATAATAAAACGGATGTTCTTTTGGAAGATGGCTATCGTTACAGTGTAGATTTTGTTTATATTACCACGGGTCACGGTAAGAATACATATTCATCGCATGATGAAAATCTGCAACAGTTTGTGGCTGGTCATCAAATGAAAAATGCGCTTTTGAACTATTATTCGAATCCTTATCCAATTGAAAAGTTGGATTCTATACAATCTCAGTCTCGTGTGCTGGTGCAGGGAATTGGATTAATTAGCTATGATGTCTTGTCGCAATTGACTTACGGTCGCGGTGGGACTTTTACTGAAAATGCTGGACAATTGCGCTACATGCCAAGCGGCAAAGAACCTGCGACAGCTCTATTCTCCCGTCAAACATTGCCTTTTAGTAGTCGCGGGATTAATCAAAAGGGTGGTAGTGGGCAATACATACCATCATTCCTTATTCTCGATGCAATACATCATCTACGTAAGCAATCCAGCATTGCTAACGGTTCTCCGAAGCTGGATTTCGAAACGCAGCTTTTACCTCTGTTGCTTAAAGAAATGTGTTATGTCTATCGAAGTACGCAGCTGGGGCACTGGCTAGACCCTGAAACTTATGTTGTTACTTCCAAAGACGAGCAGTGTATTCAAGCGTTGCTGTATCCTCATCGAAATAAAATATTTGCCTCTTTGAAGGATTATACAAGATTCTTCATGGAGCATTTGAAGGACGATCTTCATTCTTCCGCTGCAGGTAATGTTGATGGCCCAGTGAAAGCTGCTACAGATGTGCTACGAGATGTCCGTGATATCTTACGTTCAGCAATTGATTTTTGCGGGTTAACGTCTTCATCTCACAAGTATTTTATTGAATATTTTAATCCAAACTTTAACCGTATTTCTGTCGGCCCACCGATGCAGCGAAACCAAGAGTTGAAGGCTCTGATGGAGGCTGGTATCGTGACTTTGGCTGGCGGACCTTCACCTAAACTTGTTCTCAATGCTAGTACCAACCGTTTCGAAATTCAGTCTGTTTTTCAAGATGAAAACAGTTCAGTTGATGGAGATGTGCTGATCAAGGCCAAGATTGATCGTTTTTCTCCGTTGCGTGATGAGTCCCCTTTTATCCAGAATTTGCCTGGTCAGGGCATCATTCGACCATTTATCAACCAAGGATATCATCCTGGTGGTATTGATATTGACCGTCGGCAGCATCCTATAGACACTAAAGGGCAAATACAAAATGCATTATGGGTGGTCGGTAATCCAGTAGAGGAGCCCAATTTTTATACATATATTTTGCCTAGGCCTTTAGTTAATTCTCGTGCACTACGGGATGCAGGGCGCTGTGTCACTGACATGTACGAGCAGCTTCTTAATCGCTACTCAGTCAAAGATTCAACAATTAATGTACATTGATGATGTAAAAAGCTTCCTGATACGCATGTCCTCCGTATCCGCTACAATGGCGATGCTGATGCTATTCATTTTTCTTATGTCTATCTCAATAAGAACTTGGTTTCTTATTCCATTGGCTGGAGTGACTGTTTTCGGTTATTTGCTTTTGACGATACCATACTGGTGGTTGAAGGGTAATGCACGCAGTGGTATGTTCATCCTGTTGGCTTGTACTTTAGTGCTGATATGGCGTTGGCACTTGCCTGATGTTCGTACTGTACTTGTGCGTTTTACTGATGTCTTTTGGCTATTACTCGCCATGGGATTGTTGCGCCATATGATGAATATATGGCGTATTTCAGAATTTCTCTCTGAACGGTTGATGCGCTATGGAAAGGGTTCACTTACCCTTTCCATTGCGATACTGACTGCGTTTCTAGCTTGGCCGATGAGTTTGGGGGTTATCCCCCTAATGATTGATGCCTTGAAGAAAAGTGTTTTTCCCTCTCGCCATTTGGCCGCTATTGTGATGCGAATGATGAGCATCACGATGGTACTGATGCCGACCAGCATCGGTGCAGCAACAGTTTTCGCTGCTATGCCTAGAACACCAATATTCACATCCGCTGCTTTGGGGATACCACTTTTTCTATTTAGTCTGTTGTTGTTGTGCCTTTCTCCTGTTGTACCGCTAGCTAACCCGATTATTTGCGATGAGAGGAGGGCAAATAAAGAAGGAGAGAGAGTAAGAATTTGGATTTTTTTGATATTTTTCTGGCTAACATTTATCGTTGCGTTGACAGTTATCAGGTTGAATGCACTAGAAAGCATTGCATTGACGGCGAGCATTCTATACGTCATTGAGCGTGGGAGTTCACGCAGTATTGATTTTTTGACTCCTTTAGTGGCAGTGATACGCAGTATATCCAGTGAAATTATGTTGTTGCTAGGTTGTAGTCTGCTAATATCTACTTGTGATTTGCTTATTCCTTTGTTGCCGATGACGTTTAGTCACTCATTGGCATCACTTTCTGTTTGGCAGCGCTATGCCTGTATTCTCTTTGTGTTGCCAATTTTCAGTGTAGTAGGAATTCACCCTATGGTGCTATTTAGTTTGGCATTTCCTTTACTAGGGTCATCGATGGCTTATGGGGTTACGGATTATTTGGTTTGGATTTGCTTCTTTATTGCAGCTCAACTCCTTTCTCCTGTATCAATAAATGCTATTTTTGCTTCCAGTAGCCTGCATATTTCACCGGTGGATACGAGCTTTAAAATGCATAGTTATTATGTATTAATATTTAATCTTTTTGCGTTCATTTATTTGAGCTTTTTTATTCAATATTTGTAAATTATGGAGATCTTATGCCTTACATAAATATTAAAATTACTAATGAAGGGGTTACCTCTGAACAGAAACGGCAACTGATAGAAGGGGCAACTCAATTATTAGTTAATATTCTGAATAAAAATCCGAAAACGACTGTTGTCGTGATTGATGAAGTGGAGACAGACAATTGGGGTATTGGTGGTGTCCCCATTACAGAATTAAGAAAAGCTCAAAATAAAGAATAACTCTGTGTATTTGACAATAATTTAAGGTCAATAGGGTTAATCAATGTAAAAAANTGGAAAGAATTTTATGACCGCGACAGGAGGATATGGTGGTGGGGGTGCTTTTGCCTATCAATCTCACACGGGATTTGGTGGTGGTACGACTACCTACTATTCAGGCTCTGGTGGTGCTGGAGGCGTGGGAGGAAACTTTGGTTTAGCAACAGACGAACATCTAGGAATTGCCAAAGGTGGAAATGGTTGTGCTGGAACGAATGGAATTACGAGCAAGACAAGCGGTAATGGCGGTGATGCTGGGGTTGATACATCAAGGGGTGGCTCTGGAGGGATAGGACAAGGTTCCTATAGTTCAGGAAAAGCAGGGCGTGGTTTTGGTGGTGGTGGTGCTGGCTCTAACGGGGATGGGTATTACAGCGGTGCTGGAGCGGATGGCGCTGTCCTTATAAGGTTATGGAAAGAATAAATGGATGCACAAGTAACCAAGATACGACAGAAGTCAAATGGATAGCTGTTGTATAAGCAGGCTTATATGTTTTTAAGTCCTTTTATCGCTCTTTAAAAGCCTTTTAAAGGGCTTTTTTTGACTGACAGTGTCAGGCTTATGAGAGAGTGCGCTTGTTGTTATAGTCTCTTCATTGATTTGGAGAGCAATATGGCAACAGAATTTAATCATGGGATTCGCATTGTAGAGGCTGGTGAGGATTCCCGTCCTTTAGCAACATTTGATCAGACCGCCATTGGGGCGGTTGTTACAGCCCCTGATGCTGACAACCAAGTTTTTCCCCTCGACGAGCCTGTCCTTATTTTTAGCCATGAGACAGATAAAATCCAAAAGCTTGGGGCAAGAGGAACGGCTCTTGATGTTATTAATGCTGTGCGCGCGCAGGGGATTGAGGCACAAATTATTCTTGTGCGTGTGGAAGAAAAATCAACCATTGCTGAGACACAAACTGAGATGGTGGGATCAAACGCTCGACTGACCGGTGTGCATGCGCTAAAACACGCTAGAGGGCATTTAGGTGTGGAACCTGGAATTCTCTTAGCACCGGCTTATAGTGCAGGGCGGATTGATAATGGCAAAAACCCCGTGGCAGATGCTTTAGAACAAGTGGCAGAAAAGTTGCAAGCCATTGCCGTTTTTGATACGGGTGGTAAAAATGCGGAAGAAAGCCTTGCCACTCGTGCAGATTTTTCCTCACGCTTTTGTTATTTGATTGATCCCTTTGTACGGGTGGCAAATCGTGAGGGTGGTGTTAGTGTTAAACCCGCAAGTCCTTTTGCAGCAGCCATGTTTATCAAACGGGACAAGCAAAGAGGTGGTGTTTTTTGGTCACCTTCAAACCAAGATGTCAAAGGTATTTTAGGCACGGCACGCCCGATTAGCTATTTTGATGGCGAAATTGATCATGAAGCAAATCGTCTCAATCAAGCCGATATTGCTACCTTTATACCGGCACGCCTTAGCCAAAATAACCATGGGCAAATAGCTGCCAATGGACGCATTTTATGGGGAAATCATACCACCTCTAGTGATCCACTTTGGCGCTTTGTCAATGTGGTACGCACCCGCGCAGCATTGGAAAAAACAATCATTAACAGTTTCCGCCCTTGGGCGAATGATGAAAACCTTACTGGTCAACATGTTATTGCCATTACCCGCAGCCTCACGCAGTTTCTTGATGATCTGATTGCGCGTGGAGCGCTGCTGGGTGGACGTGTTTGGTTTGACCGCGATTTAAATTCCAACAGTACTTTGCAATTGGGAAAATTGCGGGTGGAATTTGATGCGGAAGAAGTACCACCTTTAGAAGATTTAAGTTTCGGCAGTCGGCGCAATAGCGCTTATTTTGATCGGCTGGCGCAAGATATCCAAAAGAAAATGACTTATCAATTTGGCGATACGCTTGAAACTTATCGCAAAGCAGCAAGGAGTTAAAGCATGACTTTACGCATTGTACGCGGTTTTACGCTGATTGTTGATGATGATGTGAATCTTCACTTAGATTTAGAGACTCTTAAACTGCCCACGTTGGAAGAAATCACCGAAACCTATCAACCAGGGGGCTCTGATATGCAAATTGATGTGAGCGGTCTTGGTGTCAAAGCCCTTGGTTTACAAATGAAAATCCGCAGTCACACCCCCGAAATTATCGGCATCTTTGGTGGTTCTCCTGGTCTTCGTCATAAATTTACCGGAAAAAAACATGTGATCTCTGAAGAAGATGGACGCGAGCATGAGCATTCCATTGATGTTACAGGGCGTTTGGTCAAAGTGGATAGCGAAGGCTTAACGGCTGGAAAAGCTACAGGCTATGATTGCGAAATCAAAAATATTTGGGACTATACGGAATTTTGGGATGGTTCTGTTTTGCACCGCTTTTCTTTTAAACGGGGCGGCTGGCTTGTCCGCAATGGGCAAGAGATCGGTTCTCGCCGCCGCTCTATTCTCAATTTATAGGAATTGATCATGACAAGTTTACAAACCAGCATTGATGTAGAGTTGCAGGTTCCGCTTCCTTATCAGGATAAAGGAGGCAAAGAATCTCTCTGCAAAAAACTGACCTTTTATCGCCCAAACTTCAAGCAAGCACGCCAATTAGCGGTGTTGATTGGACCGCAGTTGGTAGAGCTCGTTCTACCCGCTGTAGAAGAGGATAAAACAACATTGGGCAATGATATTCTTGTTCTTAAGCTTTGTGAGGCTTTATTTACCCATGAGGCTATGGAAGGAATAGCCGTGCTTTTAGCCGATATGTCTCATGAAACGGTTGAATTGATTAATCGTCTTGATGTTGTTGACATTATTGCTGTTTTCAAGGCTTTTTTTGTTTTTTTTCCGCAACGCCAATCCTCTCTGCCGGACAATTTGGAGCAGAGCTAGCCCTTTATTATCACTGGGCGCCTTCAGAAATTAACCAGATGGATTGGCTGGATGTGATTGCCTATCGAGAAGAACTCGCACGCTTTAAAGCCCAAGAATATGAAAGTCATCAGTTAGGATAAGAGACGATCATGGATGTTTCCCTTGTTGTGCGTTTTGTCAATCATCTGCAAGAGGGAATAGCTTCTGCCAAGCGTGATCTTGCAGCCTTTAGTTCAGATATTGCGCATTTCCAAAACAAGACAAGGCAGCATTTTAAAAATTGGTTTGACCCTGAGCATCTTGAGGATGCGACAAAGAATGCAGAAAATGCTTTCAATCATGCACGCGGGCGTATGGTGGGTGCCATTGCGCAAACAGCAACCTTAATTGCACCGCTCTATAAAGCCATGCAATTTGATCAATCGATGAAGGGACTAGAAAAGGTTCTGGATGCCCCCCTTGATCGCTTAAAGGAATTGCGCCGTTTTGCGCTTGAAACCTCCACCAAGATTCCGCTAGCGGCGCGTGAAGTTTTAGAACTGATGACTAGTGCCAGCCAAGCAGGGATTGGCGAACAAGATCTCGAAGCTTTTAGCATTTATGCCGCTAAAGCAGCTGTTGCTTTTGATATGACGGGAGATCAGATTGGGGAGCGCTTTGCCAAATTGCGCAATGTCTTTAAGCTTAATCAGGCAGGCATTGAAGATTTAGGGGATGCCATCAATCATCTCTCTAACCACATGGCTGCTAAGGCAAGTGAAGTGTCTGATTTTACCAATCGTGCCACCGGTGCGGCAACCATGTTTAAGCTCACTGCTCGTGAAACAGCAGCATTTGGTACGGCGATGATTTCTGCTGGGATTGTTCCAGAGAGTGCAGCGCGTGGTTTTAATGCCATGAGTGCACGCATACAGGCAGGGGGCAAACATATTGAAGATGCTTTTGCCAATATCGGGCTTTCCCGCGAAAAATTTATGCAAGATCTGGACAAAGATGCTACCGGCACTTTGGTGCGTTTTTTTAATGTGTTGGGTAAATCCGAACAGGGGATGCGCTCGCTGATTGCCATTGCTGGGCGCGATTTTACCGGTGATTTTGCCAAATTGGTTGGCAATCCCGAATTGTTAGGGCAAGCTTTAGATTATGTGAAAGATCCACAAGTCTTTAAAGGCTCGGTAGAACAAGAGGCGGACAAACAAGCAACCGGTGCCATGCGACAATTTGAACTGTTGCAAAACCGTATTGTGGCTCTGGGCATCACCATTGGTGAAGTGCTTCTGCCCCCTCTCAACAGTTTGATGGAAAGTGTTGGCAATTTTACCAATGGGCTTATGGCGTGGGCGAATGCCCATCCCACTTTAACAAGTGCCATTATCAAAACCATTGCCGCTCTGATGGCTTTTAATATTGCTCTGCGCGTGTTGCGCTTTACCCTCGCTGGCACACGTCTTGGGCTTGCTACAGTTGATAGGCTCTTTGATCAAACTTGTTGGTGTGAGCGGTAAGCTTAAAACAAGCTGGCGTGGCTTAGCAGCCGCAGGGCGCTCACTGGGCTTGCTAACCGCGGGTCTTGGGGCAAGTTCACTCCGACTCTTACGCCCCATGACCTTGTTGGTCGGGGCTTTACGGGGGATTGCTGTCTCAGGAAGTGCATTTGCTGCCTCTTTTGGCTCTGTTGGGACAGTGATCGAAGTGGTTGGGGCGGGTATTTCCTCTGTTGTGGGGGGTGTTTTTACCCCAATAGGGGCTGTGGTTGCTGCTGTTGTGGCGGTGATCATGGCTGCTGGTTTTGCTTTGTGGAAATATTGGGATCGTTTTTCTTCTTTTATGAAGGGCTTTGCACGGGGGGTATCTCGGGCTTTTGGGCAAGCCTTTGAAGCTGTTATGCGCTTTTTTGGTGCTGATACGGCAACCATCACCAAATGGAAAAATATCATTGCTGCTGCTTTTGATTTCTCTCAAGTTTGGCAAAA